>JAKLEE010000057.1 GCA_022703215.1 Spirochaetota bacterium
CTCCTCGAGCTCGCGGAGCGCGGCCGCTTCGAGGCCTTCGTCGAGGCGCACGAAACCGCCGGGCAAGGCCCAGGCGCCCCGGTACGGCTCCTCGCCGCGCTCGACGAGCAGCACCTTGAGCCGGCCTTCGTCGAGTCCGAAGACGGCGCAGTCCACCGTCAGCGCCGGATGGGGGTACCGGTAGCTGTATTCCATGATCGGAGTGCCTCCCCCGCGCCGCCGCCAGGGCTGCGCGTCACTTGTTAGTGTATATATTACACTATCATTTCGGCGTCAAGGAACATTCGCGGAAATCGTTCCCGGGACGACCTTGACAGCCCCCGCGCGGGGCATAGGGTTTGGCGCATGCCTGTTCATGCAAGCTCCAAGCGCCCCCCGTACACCTTCCGCGGCCCTTCGCCCGATGGAAGCGGAACGCTACCGCCCGTCCAGGTCTTCGGCGAGAACGAGCTAGCGGATCGCCTGCGCCGCGGAGGCGAGGTCGGCCGCTTCCTCGTCTCGATCGGCAACCCGCGGGGCTTCCTCTCCCCGAAGGTGCCCGGCACGCGGGTGCCGCCGATCTTCCGGGAGCGCTTCGAGCGCGTGCTCAGGCTCGCCTTCTTCGACGTCGACGACGTTTCGCAGCTCGGCCGCATGCGCCCGAGGCGCGTGGCCGAACGTCGCGACGTCGAGCGCGTCGCGCGCTTCTTCGCGGAGACCCGGGCCTCGGGCGGCGGCTGGACGGTGCACTGCTGGCAGGGCCTCTCGCGCTCGCCGGCCGTGGCGCTCGGCCTCCTCTACCTCCAGCTCGGCGACGAGGGGGAAGCGGGCAAGGCGCTGCGCTCGATCCGTCCGGAAGCCCGGCCCCTCCAGCGCGTGGTCCGGCTCTTCGACGATGTGCTCGGATCCCGGCTCTCCGAGGTCAACGAGGGCATCCGCGCCGCCCGCATCGAGGAGATGCGCGTCGAGCTCGACCTCCACGAGGACGCGCTGCTCGAGGAACTGCCCGCGGCGGAGTAGCGGGAACGCCCCGCCGGACCGGCGCGCGGACCCGAATTCCGCCCTTCCGCGACATTGCGCGCATGGGGGTATCTTTCTTTTCGCGCCCGTGCTACGCTCACGGTGAACAAAACCTTGGACCCTGCCTGCCGACGCGTTCGCGCGAACCGCATACCCACCGTCCATGATTCTGCTCTGCCCGCGATTTCCGCGGGCACATTCGAGACGCCCGGAAAAACCGGGCGAAGGATTCCAGTCATGGGCAAGAAACTCTACGTCGGCAACCTCAGCTTCAACACCTACGAGGACGGCCTCCGCGACCTCTTCCAGCAGTACGGCAACGTCGTGTCCGCGAAGATCATCACCGATCGCGACTCCGGCTCCTCCAAGGGCTTCGGCTTCGTGGAGATGTCGAGCGACGCGGAAGCTGCCGCCGCCATCGCCGGTACCAACGGCATCGACCTCGACGGCCGCAACATCAAGGTGAACGAGGCGATGGACAAGCCCCGCCGCGACGGCAACCGCTACTAGGCCGAAGGGCGGTCCTCCGCCCCTTCCCCCAAGACCGCCCGAGAGGGCGGTTTTTTCATGCCCGGATGACGCCGATGCCCGCGCTTCCCGCCGGTCCGAGGCTGGCGGGAAGCGGAACCGCGGATTATCATCCCTTTACGGAGGTTCCCGTGGGCGAACGGACTGACAACGAAGCGCCGCTGCCGACCCTGCTCCTCGTCGACGACGAGCGCATCATCCTGCTCGCCCTCAAGCAGGAACTCCGCGCGCGCTGGTCGTCCTCCTGCGAGATCGAGACGGCAGGCTCGGGCCCCGAGGCGCTCGAGGTCGCCGAGGAGGTCCGGGCCTCTGGCGGACGACTCGCGCTCGTGCTGGCGGACTACCTGATGCCGGTGATGAAGGGCTCGGAGCTGATCGCGAAGCTGCGGGGACTCGATCCGGGACTCAAAGCCGTCATCCTGAGCGGCGGCACCGACGACCCGACCCTCTTCGAGCGCTTCAAGTCCGAGGGGCTGATCGACGCGTACCTCGCCAAACCCTGGCGGATCGAGGAGCTGGACGCGCTCATCGCGCGCCTGCTGGACAGAGCTCCGCCCGGCTGATCGGCCGGGCCCGCGACCTAAGTACCTGCATCCGGTCCCGGCGGCGCCAGCCGGGGCAGCCGCAAGCCCGGCCTGAGGGCAGGCGCTTCGCCCGTGAGCGGCTTAGCGACGCCCTTCGCGGCGTGCTATCTTCTCGACCGCCGGATCCGCCGGCCGAGAGGAAAAACGATGATCGCACGAAGACCCGCCAGATCCCGCCCGATAACAGGACTGTCCGCGCTCGCAGCCGTCGCGGCGGCGCTTCTCGCCGCCGCCTCCTGCGCCGGATCGCCCGACCCCGCTGCCCCGGGCTCCGGGGACGCCGCTTCCCCCGCCGCCTTCGAGCTGACGGCCGCGGAGCTGCTCGCCCGCTACGCCTCCGTTCCCGTCGACTCCAAGGCATCGTGGCAGGTGCTCGACGAGGAGATCCACGTCAGCTTTACCGACGACGGCTACGTCGAGAACGACATCCGCGCCGTCGTGCGGGTGCTGACTCCCGACGGGGTCGAGGCCTGGTCCATCCTCAACGCGGGCTGGCAGCCCTGGCGTTCCGATCGCCCCATCCTGAGCGCTCGCGTGGTCCACCCGAGCGGCGAGGAAGCCGCGCTCGATCCTTCATCCATCGTCGAGACCGGCGGCGGAGAACAGGACGGCAACCTGCGCTCGGACGCCCGACAGATCTCCGCGCCCCTGCCCCGGCTCGAACCCGGAGCCTTGATCGAGTACCGGCTCCTTGAGCGCACGCGAGAAGCCAGGCCCGGCGCCGGCCTCTCGGGCCGCATCCGCGTGGGCCGCTCCGCCCCCGTCGCCCGCTTCGCCGTCAGCTTCACCCGGCCCGAGGGCCTGCCCTTCGCCTGGGACATCCTCGAAACGGCCGCGAGGTCCACCGAAACCGTGGTCGAGGACGGTCTCGAGACCTTGACGATGGAATTCGGCCCGCTGCCCGCCTACACCGACGAGCCGCCCCTCCTTCCCTGGGACGAACCGTTCGCGCCGCTCGTCGAATACGGCAGCGCCGCCTCGTGGAACGCGGTGGCCCGCGCCTACGCTGAAGCCGTCGAACCCTACCTCGACCCCGCTCCCGTCGCCGCCTGGGCGCGTTCCGCGCTGGGCGGCATCGATCCCGCCGCCGACCCGGTCGCGGCCGCCAAGGCCGTCGCCGACGCGGTCCGCAAGACCATCCGCTACACCGGGGTGCTCTTCGGCGAGAACGCCGTCATCCCGCACGCGCCCGCCGAAACCCTGGCCGCGGGTTACGGCGACTGCAAGGACCAGGCCACCCTGCTCGCGGCGGCCCTGCGCGCCGTCGGCGTCGAGGCGCACCTGGCCCTGCTCGACTCCGGCTCCGGCTATGACGTCTCCGACGCGATCCCCGGGCTCGAGCTTTTCGACCACGCCATCGTCCGGGCGCCGGAGCTAGAGCTCTGGTTCGACCCGACCGCGTACTACGCGAAGCCGGGCGAGCTGCCCCGCGGCGACCGCCGGCGCAAGGCCCTCGTCGCATCCGCCTCGACCACAGGCCTCGAGACCCTGCCGGGTGTCGCCGACGGCGCCGACTGGTACCGCGAGACGCGCAGGATAGTCCTCTCCGAATGGGGCGCCGCGGCCTCGATCGAGGAGACGAGCGCCGCGGGCGGCGACGTGGAACAGTGGCTGCGCTCGATCTGGGACGACGCGTCGCGCGAGGAGCACCTCGAGTACCTGCGCGACTACGGCAAGTCGGCCTACGAGGGCGAGGTGGTCGAGGTGGATTTCGACAACCCGCGGCTCCTTGCCGAGCCCTTCGAAATCCGCCTGAAGGTCACGGGCTCGGGCGAGGGCTGGACCGACGAGCGGCGCGCCGAAACCTCGCTCGCCGCAGGCGCCCTCTTCCAGATGCTCCCGGACGCGCTCAAGGACGACGAGGCGAAGGCTACACGCAAGCGCGACCTCTACTACCCCGACGCGCCCGTCACCCTGCTCGAATTCATCGTCGAGGCGCCGCCCGGCTTCCGCGCCGTCGACATTCCGGATGATTTCGAGCTGGACCTCGGACCCGCGACGCTCAGCGCCGAGTTCGCGTCACCGGATCCGCTGGTCATCGAAGCCCGGTACCGGCTGGAATTCGACACCGAGCGCCTGACCCCGAAAGCCTACGCCGACTACGCGCGCAAGCTCGGCGCCTTTTACAAGTCCAAGGCCCCGATAGCCTCGTTCGAGAACATCGCCGCGGCGCTCGCCGACGAAGGCCGCTACCGGGAAGCGCTCGACGCGACGCTCGACCTGCAGGCCCTGCACCCCGACGAGGCGCTCCACCACGGGCAGGCTTCCGACATCCTCGTCATGGCCGGCTTCGTCGAGGACGCCGTCGCGGAGGCCGAAGAGGCCATCCGGCTCGAGCCCGAATCCGCCGACGCCCACCGAGACCTGGCTTTCGCCCTCGTCCACGATCCTTTCGGCGCGCAATTGGACGAAGGCGCCGACCTCGACCGGGCCGCGGCAGAATTCCTCAAGGCCTACGAGCTCGACCCGTCCGATGTCCGGAGCCTGTTCAACCGGGCCATCCTCTTCGAATTCGGGAAGGACGGCAGGCATCGCGGGGAGGGCGCCCGCCTCGCCGATGCCGTCGAAACCTTCGATCGCGAGTTCGACTCCATCGAAACCGAAGGCATGGCCGAGCGCTACCTCGCCGACCTGTTCCAGCTCGGACGCTACGACGACCTGATCAAGGCGAGCGGAAAGTTCAAGGACCGCAAGACGGGCGGGCGCTACCTGCTGGCCTCGGTGGCGGCACGCGACGGAGCCGACGCGGCCACCCGGCTCGCCTCGTCCGTCTGGACCGACGCCGCCGGCCGCCGCGCGGCGCTCGCCCAGGCGGGCCTGGACCTGGTGGCCCGCCGCGAATACGCCCTCTCGGCCGAGCTGCTGCTGGCCTCCGCCCGGGGCACCACGAACTTCGCCTCCGTCTCCGACCTCGCGGCCAAGTTCAGGTCGCTCGTGAAGACCGAGGCGGTGTCGGCGGTCGAGTCGCGCGCCGATCCCGAATCCCTCGTCCTCGCCCTCCTGCGGTCGACCGTCGAGGGGAGTGCGCACGACCCCGCGCTGTTCGCCCCGGGCGTCCACGGGACGGTGGCCTTCTCGTCGGACCTCGACGATTCCCTCGGGCAGATCGAGGACGCGCTCAGCGAATCCGGCCTTTCAGGCGCGGCGCTCATGGATTTCCTCGCAGCCTTCCTCGAGGTCAGGACGGCGCGAAGCGGACCGGTGGTCCTCGGCATCATCGAGGCCCCGGCGCTCGGCCTCGACAAGCTCGCCGAGGTCGCCCTGCTGGAAGGGCCTGAAGGCTGGAGCCTCGTCTCCTTCGACGCCAACCTGGGCGTGGGCGCATACATCCGCACCCTGGTCGCCGCGGGCGAGCTCGGGACGGCGGCGGCCTGGGTCGACGCCATGGCCGCGCCCGCGAAGGTGAACCCCGCCTGGGAAGCCGGCCTCAACGAGCTCGGCGTCGAGCTGCTCAAGGTCGGGTCAAGGGACCCGGTGGAGCTCGCGGTCGCCGCCGCGATCCTCGCCGCGGGCACCACCGACAAGGCGCTCGCCGCCCGCCTGCTCGGCGACTGCCTGGCCGGAGCCGAGGCTTCGAAGGACGACCCGAAGCGCGTGAAGGAACTCCTCTCGATGGCCCTGGGCTTCGCGACGACCGTGGGGGACGCCAAGGCCTTGCAGGCCACGGCCGCCCGGCTCGAACCCCTCGCCGAAAAGGGCGCGGACGTGATACGGATCGCCAGGCGCTTCGGCTCGCTCGACCTGTGGCCGGAAGCCGAGCGGGCGCTCCGCGCGGGCAAGGAACGCTTCCCCGAGGACCTCGAGATCGTCCGCCTGCTCGCCTGGTCGCTCGGCCAGCAGTGGAAGGTGCGCGAGTACCACGAGGCCTACCGGGAGCTGATTGCCGCGGGTCTCGCCGACTCCGGCGACTACAACAGCGCGGCCTGGAGCGCCCTGTTCATCGACGGCTACGAGCTCCGCTCGCTCGAGGATTCCGGCTTCAACCGGAAGCTGCTCGAGGGCGGTTCGGCGGCGGTCCACACCATCGCGTGCTGGTACGGCGCCACCGGCCGCTACGAGGAGGCGCGGGCGGCCTTCGGCAAGGTGCTCGAGTCGCGGCACGCCATGGACGTCGAGGACCTCTGGGTGGCGCACGGCTTCCTCGCGCTCTCGTTCGGCCTCGAGGATCGCGCCCGCGCCTCGTTCGCCAAGGCCGTCGAGCTCGGCGACCCCGAGGACCTGGTGGATTCGGCCGCGCTGGCGCGCGTCATGCTGAAGCGCCTTTCGGAGTAAGGACCAGCGCTCCGCCGGCCCCCGGGCGTCGCGGGAACTGTCAGTCCCGCGACGCCCGAAGCCGGTCGAGCTCCGCGAAGAACGAAGGCCAGGACTTGGCCACGCACGAGGCGCCGCGTATCGTGACGGGGCCGTCGGCGGACAGAGCGGCAACCGCCAGGGCCATCGCGACGCGGTGGTCGCCGCGGGAATCGGCCGGGCCGCCGCCGATCGGCCCGCCGCGCACGCGCATGAGGTCCCCGTCGAGCTCCACCGCTACGCCGAGCATCCCGAACTCCCCCGCGAGGGCGAGGGCCCGGTCGCTTTCCTTGGCGCGCAGGCGCCGCGCGCCCCGAAGCTCCGTGACACCCGGGCAGCTCGCTGCGAGCGCGACGAGGGGCGGGAAGAGGTCGGGCGAGTCCGTCGCGTCGAAGCGGAAGGCGCGAAGCTCCGCGCGCGCGACCGTCACGGAACTGCCCTCGACCCGCGGCTCGGCGCCCGCCAGGCGGAGCGCCTCGAGAATGGCGCGGTCGGGCTGCGTCGAGTCCGCGTTGAGTCCCTCCACGACGAGCGGCGCGCCCACCGCTCCCGCGCACGCGCCCGCCACGAGCGGAAAGGCCGCCCCGCTCCAGTCGCCTTCCACGGTGATTTCGCGCGCGCGCGGCGTCTGCCCGCCCGGAATCCGGAAGCGCCGCGCGCCGCCTTCCGTCCGCTCCTCGTCGACATGGAGACCGAAGGCGCGCATCGTGGCGAGAGTCAGGTCGAGGTAGCCGCCCGAGGCCGGGCGCTCCACCTCGAGCATGGAGTCGCCTTCCGCGAGCGCCAGCGCCAGGAGGAGACCCGAAACGGCCTGCGAGCTCTCCGAGCCGTCGATGCGCGCGGCACCGCCCCGCAAGGGTCCGCGCACGCCGAGAGGCGGCGCCTCCTCCGCCGAATTGCACGACGCGCCGAACGCGCGCACGGCGCTTTCGGCCATGCCGACCGGCCGCGCTCGGAGGCTACCCCTCGCGTCGAGCGTCGCCGCGTTTCCGGAAAGCGCGGCCAGAGCCGCGAACATGCGCAGCACCAGGGCGGACTCCCCGCAATCGATCGAGACCGGCCCGCGCGCGGCGCCGCGGAGGCTCGCGGGCGCGACGCGGAGGTTCCGGCCTTCCCGCACGACGCGCGCGCCGAGCGCCCGGCAGGCCCGGACGGCCGCCTCGACATCGTCGGAAAAACCCGCGCCGCGGACCAGCGATTCGCCGCCGGCGTACAGGGCGCAGGCCAGGGCGCGCACGGCGGCGCTCTTCGAGGGCGGCGCCTCGAGGCGACCGGCCACCGCGCCGGGCGCCACCTCCTCGAGGCCGGGCGTTCCACGGAGGCAGAGCAGTATCCGCGCGGCGACGAGCTCAGGTCGCGCGTCGGCGCGCACGCGGAAATCGGCGCAGATCGCGTAGGGCTCTCGGCGTTCGCGGTCGAGAGCGCGCATACGCGCAAGGGCATCGCCCGCAAGCAGGGGGCGTCCGCCGCCCTCCGCGTCGATCCGGGCCGCGGCCGCCTCCGGCGCCAGGTCCAGCCAGGCGACCACGCAGCGCTCGCGGAGCAGGTCCCGGATGCCCGGCACGGTCGGAGCGCCGCCGCCGAGGGCCAGCACGAGGCGCGGGCGCCCTTCCCCATCGGATCCGGAATTCGGCGAGGGGGGAAAAGGGGCTGACGCCTCGGCCGCGGGGCTTCGCGTCAGCTCCCCGACACACGCTTTCTCGCGTCGCCGGAAGCCCGCCTCCCCCTCGCGTCGGAAGATCTCCGCCACGGCGCAGCCGGCCGCGCGCTCGATCTCGGCGTCCGTGTCGGCGAAGGCGGCGCCGAGCGTCTCCGCGACGAGGGCCCCGACCGTGCTCTTGCCGCTCCCCGGCAGGCCGATCAGCGCCAGCACCGTCCTTCCGCCCTTCGCGTCCATGACGGCGAGCCTAGCGGCCCCGGAAGGCGGCGTCAACGCGTTCGTCGGCCCCGCCCGGATTCACGTGGTATAATCGTCCGCCGCGCCTTCCCCGCGCGCCTTGAAAGGAGCACATGCAATGACCGAACGCGAGATGAACGCCTACGCCGCCGTCCTCGTCGACACCTGCCTCGACTTCAAGGCCGGAGGCCGGCTCCGCATCGCCTGCGAGGCCGTCAACCGCGAGCTCGCGCTGGCCTGCGCCCGACGCGCCTACGAGCTCGGCGCGCGCGCGGTGCGCGTGGACTGGGTCGACATGCGCCTGGCGCGCGCGCAGGCCGACCTGATCCGCGAGGAATGGCTCGACGACAAGCCCCTGCTGACCGAGCGCATCTTCGACGCCTACGTCGAGGAGCTCTGGTCGGCGCTCAACATCCTCGGCGAGGAGGATCCTTCCCTCATGGAAGGCGCGGACCCCGCCCGCCTCCAGCGCATGGGCCGGGCCCGGTCCCTCGCGGTCAAGAACTACCATGACGCGGTCATCTCGAACCGCATCGCCTGGTGCGTCGCGCCATCGCCCACCGCCGCGTGGGGCAAGTCCGTCTTCGAAGGCTCGAAGCGCCCCGTCCCCGCCGATCCGGAAGCCGCGCTCTGGAAGGAGCTCGTGCCCATACTCCGCCTCGACGCCTCCGACCCGGCGCGCGCCGTCCGCGAGCACATGGAAGCGCTGCAGGAGCGCGCGCGCAGGCTGAACGGGCTCTCGCTGCGCGCGGTGCATTTCCGGGGACCGGGCACGGACCTGACCGTGGCCCTGGCGCCCGAATCCAACTGGATAGGCGGCGGCTCGGTCACTCCCGACGGTCGCAATTTCTACCCGAACCTGCCCACCGAGGAAGTCTTCGCCAGTCCCGACTGGCGCGGAACCGAGGGCCGCGCGGCCTGCACCCGACCCTTCGACCTGTACGGCCAGAAGGTCCGCGGCGCCTGGATAGAATTCAAGGCAGGGCAGCTGGTGGATTTCGGCGCCGACGAGAACGCCGACGCCCTGGCCCGCTGGGTGGAGACCGACCCCGGCGCCCGGCGCCTCGGCGAGGTGGCCCTGGTCGACGGCTCGGGCCCCATCTTCCGGAGCGGCCTCATCTTCGGCAACGCCCTGATCGACGAGAACGCCGCCTGCCACGTCGCGCTCGGCTCGGCCTACGAGGAGGCCTACCGCGGCATCGAGTCCGTGGCCGAAGGCGAGCGCTCGAAGCTCGGCTTCAACGAGTCGATGGTGCACGAGGACCTGATGATAGGCTCGGACGCGGTCGAGGTGACGGGCGTCGACGCCTCCGGCCGCGAGCTTCCCCTGATCTCGAAAGGCCGTTTCGCGGTCTGAGGCCGGCAAAGCGCGGTTCCGGCATGGCGCCGCGCGCCTCGGGGCACTAGACTGGGAAGCCGGCAGGCGCGACCGTCCGTTCCGGGATCCGTGACGCGGGTTCCGGAACGGCAGGATTACCGCACCCGCCGGTCCTGGGCAGCCGCCCTTCCGGAGCAGTCCCGATGAAGAAATTCCGCACCCGAATCCTACTTTTCATGTTCGGCGCCATCCTGCCGGCCGTGCTGGCCTTCCAGGCCGTGAGCGCCTGGAGCTCGTGGCGCTCGCTCCGGGAAGCCTCCATCTATTACTTCCAGCGGCTCGCCTCGGAACGGGCCGCGGAGCTTTCGCACGAGCTCTCGGCGGCCGTGTCGACGGCGATCCAGATCTCCGACGCGCTCATGCAGGCGCGCGAGGCGGGGCTCGCCGAGCGGAACTTCCCCCCCGCCCTCTTCCGTTCCGCCCTCGAGCGCGACGACTACTTCTACGCGGCCTGGGCCCTCTTCCTGCCCGACGCCTGGGACGGCATGGACGCGGCCTACGTCGGCGCCGAAGGCTACGACGAGACCGGCGGCTTCTCGCCCTGGCTCTATCGCGACGAGTCGGGCGGCCTCGCCGAGGAGCTGCTCTACTGGGGCGAGGACTACTACGAGGAGGACTATTTCCGCGAGGCGATCCTCGCCCAGCGCCCGGTCGTGCTCGAGCCCTACCTCGACGACGACTACGCCGAAACCCTCATGACCACCATTTCCGTGCCCCTCCTGGATCCATACGGCACCGCGTACGGCGTGTTCGGCCTGGACATCGACCTGGCCACGCTCTCGGAACGCCTCGGCTCGGGCGAAGGCGCAAACGTCCAAACCTCGTGGTCGGCCCTGGTCTCGCCGGAAGGCATGATACTCGGGCATACCGACCCGACCCTCGTGGCGAAGCCCTTCGCCGAGATCGAAGGCGAAGGCGCGAGCGCCCTGCTCGAGGCGGCGGACGCGCTCTCGGCCGCCACCTCGGCCGCGGGCTCCTGGGACCGCTCGTCCAAGGTGGCCGAACCCGTCGCGTTCCTATCGGGACTGACCGGCTCGCGATCCTACGCCGCCGTCGCCACGGTCGACATCGCCGGCTTCGCCAACTGGCGGCTCGTGACGGCCGTGCCGGTGGTCCTGGCCGAGCAGGCCGCCAACGAGGCAGCCATCGGCATGGCGACGACCGCCCTCGCCCTCGTGCTGCTCCTGCTCGGAGCCACCCTGTTCACCGCGCGCGCCGTCACGCGGCCCGTCACCTCGGTGGCCATGGCCTTCGCCCGCATGGCCGACGGCGACTTTTCGGGCCGCCTGGAATCCCGGCGCCAGGACGAGATCGGCGCCCTCATCGGCGGCTACAACGAAGTCGGCGCCGCGGTGTCGGATATCGTGCGTTCGGTGCGCGCCTCGGTGGCCAAGCTGGAAAGCGGCGCCCATGACCTCGCCCAGGCCACCGGCGCCACCGAAAAGACCATAGGCCGCATCGCCGCCACGACGACGCGCCTCCGCGAACTGGCCGAAGCCCAGGACGAGCGGCTCAGGTCCTCGGCCGAAGCGGTCATCGGCATCGGCGGTGACGCGGACGGGCTCACCACCCTGGTCGCGGAGCAGGCCAAGGCCCTCGAGCGCTCGCGTTCGTCGATCGACGCCTTCTCCGAGCGCCTTGAGAGTTCGGGCGCCATGATAGCCGGCATGGATCAGGCCTTCGGCGAGCTCCGCACCTCGTCCGAAGCCGGATCCGCCACCATTTCCGGCGTGCGCGAGCTGTCGGAGGACGTGCTCCGGAAGTCCGGCAGCCTCGGCGAGGCCAGCGAGGTCATAGCCAGCATCGCCAGCCAGACCAACCTGCTGGCCATGAACGCGGCCATCGAGGCGGCGCATGCCGGCGACGCGGGCAGGGGCTTCGCCGTGGTCGCCGACGAGATCCGCAAGCTGGCCGAGTCCACCGCCGAGCGTTCCAAGGAGATCCAGGCCATCCTGGCCCAGGTCAACGAGGCCGTGGAGGCAATGCGCGAGCGTTCCGGCGACGCCGACACCTCGTTCGGCCACGTCCGGGCCCTGATCGACCGCGTCGGCGCCCTGGAATCCGGCATACGCGAGGCCATGGTGGCCGAGACCGAGGAAGGCAGGCGACTCGTGGTCGAGCTCGAGCGCATGGGCGAACTCTCGACCAAGGTCAATGAAGGCGCGAACGGCATCCGCCTGGCCAACCGCGAGGTGTCCGAGAGCGTCTCCGGACTCGGCCGCTCGAGCGCGGTGCTCCGCCAACTCTCCGCCGCGGTAGACAAGGAGACCGAGGGCCTGCGCTCCATCGCCACCCAGCTCAGGGCCGAGGCCGACCGTACCGGCGAGCTGGCCGCAGGCGTAAAGGGCGCCACCGAGCGCTTCGTCATCGACGCGCCGGAAGACGGCCAGCCCGCCCCGGAGGCCGAGCCGGGAGAGGCCGGAAACGCCGACCCGGCAACGCAAACCGGCCCCTCGTAATACTGCGCGCGGCCGTGCGCGCGGCCGTGCGGGCGGCCGTGCGCGCGCCCCCGCTCGCGGCGCCTACATCGAGAGGCCGCGGTAACGCATGTAGAAGAAGAGCGTCGCCGTCATGAGGGCGTGGCCGAAGTCTTCGGCGCCCACCAGGTCGATGGCCTCGCGCTCGGGCACCAGGCGCACCTCGATGTCCTCGTTCTCGTCGAGGCACTGCTCGCATTCGAGCACGCAGCCCTCGGCGATGTAGGCGTGGAAGGTGTTGGTCATGAAGGCGGGGTTGGGCGAGAGCACGCCGAGCGGCACCACGAAGCCCGCCCGGTAGCCGGTCTCCTCGCGGAGCTCGCGGGCCACCGCCTGGGCCGGATCCTCGCCCGGGTCGACGATGCCGCCGGGGAACTCGTAGCAGAAGCGGCCCGTGCCGTGCCGGTACTGGCGGATCATGACGAAGTGCCGGCCCGCGGCCGTGTCCACCACGGGAATGATGCCCGCCCAGTCGGGCGCGTCCACCAGGTAGAAATGGCCCTTCTTGCCGCAGTCGGTCTCGCGCTCGCAATCGCGCACGCCGAAGATGCGGCAGTCGGCCAAGGGTCGGCTGGAGGTCTCGCGCCAGGCGCACTTCTTCTCGTCCATGGCTGGAAGCTTACGCCCCGCCGGCCCGTCGCCGCAAGCCGGTAAGGCGGCGCCGACTTTTGAGGTCGGCCGTACGCGGGGAGGGCGGCCCCGGCGGGAGGGTCGGGCGAGCCTGGGGGCCGCGCGGCCTTCCTCGAGGCCGCGCGGGGCCGGGACTTCCCCCCTGCTCCTAGAGCCCGAGCAGGGGCGGCAGGTAGAGGCCCGCCACGAAGAGCCCGACGGCGGGCAGGAGCACGAGCACGATCAGGTCGACCACCGCGCCGGCCTTGCGCGCGCGGGAAAGCGCGTTGCCGAGGAAG
>JAKLEE010000058.1 GCA_022703215.1 Spirochaetota bacterium
GAAAAAGCCATGATGCACATGACGAGCAGCACGAGGAGCAGGGTGTCCGGGTCGAAGAGCTCGCCGGCGGCCGCGCCGAGCGTCTGCCGGAGGGACAGGCCCCTGAGCAGCGCGAACGCGACGCCGCCCGCCGCCGCGGCGAGCCCGAGGTGGACCTTGCGCGTCGTGGCGAACACCACCAGCGCGAAGACGGCGAGAACGAGGACGATGACGGGCACCTGGGACACGGAAGGCTCCTTGCGTCGTGGCCTGATCGGGCGGCGCTTTCATGGCGGCGCGCGGCCCTGAGCTCGAAGCGCTACTCTACCCCGTCGCCGTCCTTCCGTGAAGCGCGCCTGCCGCGACCCCGCGTTCCGCGCCGCTCTCCGCGCCGCTCTCCGCGCGCGGCCTCGGCGATGACCTGGAAGCGGGTGAGGAGCAGGGTCAGCGGCTGGTACACGAAGAAGTGGATGGCGGGCGGCGAGGCCTCCACTTCACGGACTTCGCGGAAGCGCCCGATGAACGCGACGAAGACGACGAGGCGGATGAGTCCCGACAAGGCGAACACGAGCGCGTAGTTGCCAGGCAGCAGGAAGGGCAGGTCCAGTTTCCCCGCGAGCGCGGCGACTGCCCCGCCCGAGAGCGAACCCGCGAACGCGGCCAGGTTGTTGATCGCGTTCCAGCCCGCCATGCTCGGCGCCACGCGCGAACGGTGCACGCTGTCGAAAATGAAGTTGGTGGTGGCCAGGTTGAAGCCCGCCCACACGAAGCCCGAGAACACCTGCAGCGCGAGCATGGCCGGCACGGTCCGCGCGAGCGCCCAGCCGAAGCCCATGACCGGCAGCGCGCCGCCGCAGAGGACCAGGATGCGGTAGTTGCCGAAACGGTCGGTCAAGGGTCCCCAGTAGCTCATGGCGACGAAGGAAAGCACCATCGACGCCATCATCACCGCGGTGTACTCGCCGTACGAAAGCCCGACCGACTTGAGCAGGTGGACCGACAGCACGGGGGGCAGCAGGTTGACCGCGAACGTAGTGAGCGCGCCGTAGGCCACGAAGCGGCCGAGCTTTCCCTTCGGCAGCGAACGGAAGAATTCGCCGAGCCCCGTGCGCCCCCGCTCGAGCCCCTCGGGCATGGGCGGCTCGTGCTGGCGCGAGATGGCGTAGACGCCGGCCAGGCGGAAAACCGTGGCCAGGCTGAAATACAGCGCGAAGGCCTCGAAGGTGAGCCCCCGCGGCTCGGCCCAGCGGAACCCGAGCCCCGCCGCCCCGATGGCCGCGAACTGCGCGAGACCCGCCACCGCGTTGCGCTTGCCCCAGAAGGCGCCGCGCATCGACTCCGGCACCAGGTCGTTCATCCAGGAAAGCCAGCCGGGCCCCGCGAGCGAGGTGGCGAAGAGCCCGGCCGCGTAGCCGATCACGATGACCAGGGGGTCGCCGGTCAGCGCGGCGCCCGCGAGCACCGCGAGCCAGCTCAGGGCGTGCACCGTCGTGGTTGCCAGGGCCAGCGCCTTGCGGCGCCTGAGCCGCGCCACGAGCCAGGCGCCCGCGAGCTGGGCGGCGGCCACGCCGAGCTGGCCCATGCCGGAAACGAGGCCCGTCTCGACGGTGCCCGCCCCGAAGTGGATGGCGAAGGGGAGGATGAAGTACTCCGCCAGGCCGAACATGAGGGCCCAGAGGCCCGCGTCGACGGTCGAGGCCGCGAGCGAGCGGCGGACCTGGCGGTCGGGAATGGTGGACAGGAGGGCGCGCACGCGACGAGTATCGCGAGAGCGCCCGACCGGGGCAAGACCCACGCTCGCGCAGGGGCCGCCCGGCGCGTCGCTATTGCTTGAAGATGTCCTTGAGCGCGCCGCCCAGCTCGCCGGCCGCGTGCTCGATGCCCTTTCCCAGGCTCGTCAGCAGCCGCGACACCGGATCGTCGGATTCCTCCATGGTGCGCTTGTAGTAGTCGAAGCCTTCCTTCATTTCCGAGGCGGGGTCGTCGGTGCGGTGCTCGCGCTTCAGGTACATGCCCTCGAGGATGGTGGCGTAGAGTCCCGAGGCGGCCCAGGTCTTGAGTTCGGAGAGGCGCGTGACGGGGTGCGGGTGCGAGAGCCAGAGCTGGTTGAGGATCTTGTGGAAGGTGTCCACCAGGTCCTTGCGGTCTTCGAACTCCCGCGCCTGCGCGAAGAAGTCGTTCAGGTTGACCTGCGTCAGGTCCTCGCCGCCGGCCATGCGCATCAGCACCCGGTAGCTCGGCTCCTCGACCTGGGTGGCCAGCAGGGCCGCGCGGTCCGCGGACAGCTCGCTCTTCCGGTCCCATTCCGAAAGGGCCGCCATCACGGGCAGCGCGGCGAGCTGGGCGCCGGGTATCAGCGAGAGCGAGACGTTCGCCAGCAGCCAGATCAGGGTCTTGTACATCGCGTGCCCGCTCATCACGTGGCCGAACTCGTGGGCCACCACGACGCGGAGCTCGTCCTCGTCGAAGGTCCGGAGGAGGGAGCTGTTGAGCACGATCCAGGGTTCCTTGGCGCCGAAGGTGTGGGCGTTGAAGAAGGGGCTCTGGGTGACGAAGACCGTCGGGCGGTAGGGCCAGTCGAAGGTCTCCACCAGGTCGTCGATCATCGTGTTGATTTTCGGGTACTGGGTCGGCCCGACCTTGACGCTCGAGGCGTAGTGCATCAGCTGCATGCCCCGCTCGGTGGTGATCGAGAGGAAGGTCTTGATGAGCTCGGCGAGCCCCTTCACCTGGCGGAGCGCCGCCAGAGCAGCCCGGTCGGCGGGGTGCTCCCACGAGCGGGGATCGATTTCGTACAGCTTCTTGACGCGCTTCATGAGCATGGTCGGTCTCCATGGTCAGGGGCTTCGACTCGCGGACCCGGGGCCGCGGACGGTAAATGAATGATATACCACCGCGACGCCGCGGAACAGGGCGCCTCCGCCGTGCGCGGCCGGCGGAGGCTCGATTTCCCGCCCGATGCTTGACGGCCCGCGGCGGAGCGTCTACCTTCGGCCGGCGCCCGGTTCCCGGATTCCCGCGGGATCGGCCGCCGGAGGAAAAAACATGGACAAGGAACGTTTCGGAACGCTCGCCGCGGAGCTGGGCTTCGATTTCCAGGACGGCGCCGCCTGGGGCGAGCGCGGCGGGCGCCGCTTCGCCCTGGCTTTATCGCCCGAGGGCTCGGTCGCGCTCCGCGCGGCCGTCGACGCTTCCGATGAAGCGAAGCGGCTGTCGCTCGAATCGTGGCTGGCCGAGGCCAAGGCCGCCGGCCGCTGCCTCGGCTGGTCCGACGCGTCGGGATCGATCACCGCGGTCCTGCCCGCGGCCGGGCTCGAATGGGCAGGAATCGAGGGCTTTATCGACGAACTGGCGGCGCGGCTTTCGGAGCTCGGCCTGGCCGAGGCGTGCTGGTCCTGCAACGAGGCGCGCGAGACCGCCCCCGCCCTCTCGGGCCCCGCGGCCTGGTGGCTCTGCGGCGACTGCTACGGCAAGATCGAAGCCGCCTCGAACGCGGCCAAGGACGCGCGCCGGATCGACGCCGGGCGCGTGGCGGTGGGCTTCCTGGGCGCGCTCGCGGGCGGACTCGCGGGCTCGGTACTCTGGGTGCTCATCGGCATCGCGGGCTTCTACGCGTCGTTCGCGGGACTCGCCATCGCGTGGGCCGCGGTCAAGGGTTACGGTCTGGTCAAGGGCAAGCCCAACGCGGCGACGCCCTGGATAATCGGCGCGTCGATCCTCGTCTCCATGGTTGCCGCGGAAGCGACGGGAATCGCCATCCAGATCGTGCGGGCCGGGCGCGAGCAGGGCGTTCCCGTCGGAGCCCTCGACGGATTCCGGCTCCTGCCTCTCTTTCTCACCGACTCCGGCATAGCCGGGGAGGCGATAAAGAACCTGCTGCTCGGCCTGCTCTTCGCGGGCCTCGGCTCGTGGCGCATCGTCCGCGAGCTGGCCGCGTCCGCGAAGACGCCGGTCGTGGAAATCAGGCGGCCCTGAGCGGGCCGCGGCGGAAGGACCGGGGTTGGATGGAGCGCGAGGAAGGAAGGGATTCCCCCTTCCTTCCTCGTACAGGCTCCCCTGAGGCTCACTTCTCCGTGTCGGTCATGCCCTTCACGAACTGCTTCTGCATCAGCACCACCACCAGGATCGGCGGGATCATGGCGAGCAGCGTGGTGGCCATGACGATCTCCCACTCGATCTGCACGTCGGCGCCGGAGAGCATGCGGTTGATGCCGATGAGCAGCGTGTAGTACTTCTGCTTGGTCGTGATGAGCAAGGGCCAGAGGTACTGGTTCCAGCCGTAGATGAACTGGATGACGAACATGGCCGCGATGGGCGTGCGCGTCATGGGCACCAGGATTTCCCCGAAGAAGGCCATCGGCCCCGCGCCGTCGATCTGCGAGGCTTCGGCGATCTCGCGCGGCACGGTCATGAAGAACTGCCTGAACAGGAACACCGCGGTCGCCGACACCACCATGGGCAGGATGAGCCCGAGGTAGCTGTTCGTCAGGCCCAGGTCGGACACGACCTTGTAGGTGGGCATGATGCGCACCTCCACGGGCAGCATCAGCGTCACGAAGATGGACCAGAAGAAGAAGCTCCGGAAGGGGAACTTGAAGAAGACGATGGCGTAGGCCGCCAGCAGCGAGATGACGATCTTGCCGACCGCGATGCCGAGCGCCATGATGAGCGAGTTCTTCATCATGGTCAGCGCGGAGGCGCCCAGGTTCTCGGCGCCCTCGCCGAGGGCGCGCGTGTAGTTCTCGACAAGATGCGGCCCCGGCGTCACCGGCATGGGCGCGGACAGGATATCCTGGCTCGTGTGCGTCGACGCCACGAACACGAGGTAGATCGGGAAGACGATGATGACGATGGCCAGCGCCAGCCAGAAGTGGGTCATGAAGCGCCTGAGGCGCGAGTGTTCGGTCATGGCCCTCTCCTAGTAGGTGACTTTCCGCTCGATGAAGCGGAACTGCAGGACCGTGAGGCCTATGACGAGGATCATGAGCACCACCGACTGGGCGGCGGAGCTGCCGAGCTCGAGGTTCACGACGCCGTCGCGCCAGACCTTGTAGATGAGGATGCTCGTCGCCTTGCCCGGCCCGCCGCCCGTGACCTGGTGCACGATGGGGAAGGTCTCGAAGAAGCCGTACACGAGGTTCATGACGAGCAGGTAGAAGGTGGTCGGCGAGAGCATGGGGAAGATGATGCGCCAGAAGCGCGTGAAGGACCCCGCGCCGTCGATGGCCGCCGCCTCCACCAAGGTGGCCGGTACGCTCTGGAGGCCCGCCAGGAAGAACACGAAGTTGTAGGCGATCTGCTTCCACGAGGCCGCGACCGCGATCAGCAGGAAGGCGTGCGTCGAGTCGAGCAGGTGGTTCCACTCGACGCCGAAGGCGTCCTTGAGGAACCAGGCCACCACGCCCACGTTCGGGTTGAACATGAAGAGCCAGAGCACGCCCGCCACCATGGTGGCCACGGCGTAGGGCCAGGTCAGCATGGTTTTATAGAAGGAAGCGCCGCGGATCTTCTTGTTGGCCTGCGCCGCCAGGAAGAGCGCGATGCCCATGGAGGAGAGCGCCACCGTCACCGCGAAGGCGGCCGAGACGCCGAATGAGTCCCAGTATTCCGGGTCGCGGAAGAGCTTCAGGTAGTTGTCGAACCAGACGAACTGCGTGCGCAGGCCGAAGGCGTCCTGCACGAAGAAGGACTGCCACAGGGCCTGCGCCGAGGGCCAGAAGAAAAAGACGAGGACGATGGCCATCTGCGGCAGAACCAGCAGGTAGGGCAGTCCCTTGGATGAAAACTCGTACTGCTTGGCCATGCCCCCTCCCGATGAATCAACCACGGAGGCACGGAGCCGGGGAGGAAAGCGGGAGCAGGAAAGCAAGAACAGGAAAGAGGATTCTCGATTCCTCACGGTTCCCTTCCCCACTTTCGCTTCCTCTTCCTCCTCTTCGCTCCGTGCCTCCGTGTCTCCGTGGTCTTCTTGCTTCGATCGTCCCTATTTATTGAGCCGTTCGAAGTCGCGCAGCTTGATGTTGCCTTCGGTCACGATCTTGTCGAGGCCGGCCTTGACGCCGATCTTGTCGGCCAGGATGTCCTCCCAGGTCTGGTCCTCGAGCTCGCGGATCTGCGGCATGTAGCCGAAGCGGATGCCCATCGAGTTCGCGGTCGGGGGCTTGTTGAGCAGCTGCTGGATGGCCACTTCGAGGCCCGGGTTCTCCGTGTAGTAGCCTTCGCCCTTGGTGAGCTCGTACGCCGCGATGGTGATGGGCAGGTAGCCGGTGGTCTTGTGCCAGAAGGCCTGGACCTCGGGGCTCGAGAGGTAGGTGAAGAACTTGGCCGTGGCCTTGTACTCGGGCTCGGTCTTGCCCTCGAAGGCCCAGAGCGAGGCGCCGCCGATGATGGAGTTCTGCGGGGCGTTGGCGACGTCGGGGTAGTAGGGCAGGCGGGCGACGCCGAAGGGGAACTTGCAGTTGGCCTTCATGTTGCCGTAGCCGCCGATGGACTCGAAGTGGATGCCGACCACGCCGCCGGTGAACAGCGGGTTCGCCTTGTTCTCGCGGCCGCCGTACTTGAACACGCCTTCCTTCGAAAGGTTGTACAGGTTGGTCAGGTGCTGGACCTGCAGGTCGGCGTTGATCTTGAGCTCGGCGCCGAGGCCGTCGAAGCCGTTCGACAGGGTGCCGAAGGGCACGTCGTGCCAGGCCGAGAAGTTTTCGAGCTGGATCCAGGAGATCCAGTTGGTCGTGAAACCGGCCTCGTAGCCGGCAGCCTTGATCTTGCGGGCGGCCTCGAAGAGCTCGGGCCAGGTGGCGGGCGCCTTCTCGGGGTCGAGTCCGGCCTTCGCGAAGGCTTCCTTGTTGTAGTACATGACCGCGGTCGACGAATTGAAGGGGATGGAGATCATCTCGCCCTTCGAGGTCGAGTAGTAGCCGGTGATGGTCGGGATGTACGCCTTCGGGTCGAACTTCTCCTTCATCTCCTTCATGAGGACGTGGACCGGCTTGACGGCGCCCTTGGCGGCCATCATGGTCGCGGTGCCGACCTCGTAGACCTGGATGATGGCGGGGGCCTGGCCGGCGCGGAACGCGGCGATGCCGGCGTTCATCGTGTCGACGTAGGAGCCTTTATAGACGGGCGTCACCGTATAGACGTCCTGGCTGGCGTTGAAGTCGTCGCAGATCTTCTGGACGGCCTCGCCGTTCTTGCCGGTCATGGCATGCCAGAACTCGATGCTGGCGGGCTCCGGCGGCTTCGGGGCGCAGGACATGGCGACCATGGCCAGCGCGGCAAGCGCGAGCACCCACACGTTCCTCGTTTTCATCGTTCGCCTCCTTGTGGCGCGTCGCCCTGGCCATCGATGGCACGGAGCGGACTCAACTAATGTAGAACGGCTTGGACGTCCGCGCAACGGAAAGCTCGCCTCAACGCGCGGACAATACGTCGAAAGCGCGGTCCTGGAAGTCGGTGAAGACCCCCGTGGCCCCCCAATCGAGCATCCGCTCCAGATCGGAGGTGCCGTTCACGGTCCAGACCATGAGCCCGAAGCCCGCTTCGCGCACGGCCCGGGCGGTTTCGCGGTCGAGGATGTCGAGGCCGGGGTGGTAGGAGTACGCGCCGAGCTCCCTGAGCATGCCCACTGGGTCGGCCGGAGCGGTTTTCTCGACCAGGGCGCCGATCGGCACGCCCGGCGCCGCCTTCCTCGAGCGGCGGAGGTATCCATGGTTGAAGGACGAGACCAGGACCCGATCCGCCATGCCGGTTTCCCTGATCAGGTCGAGCGAGCGCTCCACGATCCACGCGTCGCAGGCGCGGCCCGTCGCGTCCTTGATCTCGACGTTGACGGAGCCGCCGCGGACGCGGGCCAGCTCGAGGCATTCGCGCAGGGTCGGCATCCGCTCGCCCCGGAAGGACGCGAGCGCCGCCTGGGCCACCCCGCCCGAGGCGATGCGGCCGAAGGGGTCCAGCTCCACGAACCAGGAGCCTGAGTCGAGTTCCCGCAGCTCCGCCAGGGTCCAGTCGTAGACGGCGTAGCTTCCGCGGCCCGGGAAGCGCGAACGGGCGTCCGTGGTGCGGTCGAGGGTGTCGTCGTGGATGACCACGAGCTCGCCGTCCGAGGACGCGGCCACGTCGAGCTCGATCCACGACGCGCCCGAGTCGAACGCGGCGGCGAAGGCGGCCAGGGTGTTCTCGGGCGCGACCGAGCGGAAGCCGCGGTGGGCGATGACGAGGGGCGCGGAGCCAGGTTCCATGCGGGTCCTTTCCTTTCGGGAGCGGCGTCGCGGCCGCCCCGGGCATCGCGCAGTATACCATCCTCCGCTTTTTCCGGCGCGGCGTTGCCCCGCGGCCCGCGGCGCGGTACTGTATGAATGTGGCCGCTTCCCGGCGCTCCCCGCGAGGCCCGGAACGGCGCAATGGAGGATAGTATGAAAACCCGCAACATCGTCGCCCTGTCCCTCGTCTCGGCCGCCGCCCTCTACGGCATCGGAGCCGCAACGAAGAGCCTTCCTTTGCCTGCCCCCTGGCGGAACGCGCCCGTCGTCCGCACGGCCGGAGCAGGCACCGAGCTCGCCGCGTCCGCGTCCGCCGGGGAGGTCGCCATGCCGCTCGAAGCCCGCATCCTGGTCCGAGGCCAGAACGCCCGGGCGGAGGAACCTTCCGTCAGCGTCGTCCGGAACGCCGCCGCGTTCTCGAGTCTCTGGGCGTCCGTCGCCGCGCCCGGCGCCGCGAAGCCGGAGATCGATTTCTCGAAGGAGGCCGTCGTGGCGGCCTTCATGGGCCGGAAGAACACGGGCGGCTTCTCCATCGAGCTGGTCACCGCCGAATCGCTCGCGGATGGTTCCGTGCGCGTGCGCCTGCGGAACCTGTCCCCGAAGCCCGGCATGATGGTGACCCAGGCGCTCACGAGCCCCTTCATCGCGCTCGCGGTGCCGGCCGCGCCGGACGCGCAGGTGTCCGTCGAGTTCGTCGAATGAGCGAGGGCGCGGGCGGGGGACCCGAGGCCTTCGTCGCTTCGCTCGCGGGAACGCTGCTGCTCGAGAACTTTCCCGCGCGCGCGCATGCGTGGCAGCCGGAGCGGCCGCTCGCGGAGCTCGTCGAGGACGCGGAGGCCCTGC
Source organism: Spirochaetota bacterium (assembly GCA_022703215.1). GTDB lineage: Bacteria > Spirochaetota > Spirochaetia > Treponematales > UBA12059 > JAFGNN01. Next base: position 9,081 of record JAKLEE010000058.1, read on the forward strand.
GCGCGGAGCTCGCGCGCGAGGCGCGCACCCTCGCGTGGCCCGAGGAAACCGTCGCCGCGCTCGACGCGGCCTTCCTGGACCGGCACGCGTCCGGACTCGTGGCTTCGCGCGCCTTCGCCCTCCACCTCTTCCGCGTGGCCGAGGACAACTGGTTCGGCTTCGCGCGCGCGGTCGAGGCGGCGTCCTGGTTCGAGGCGCCCGAGTATCACGCGGAGCGCCGCGAGCTCTGGCTGGCCAAGGGCGTGCCGACGCGCGAAATCCTGGAAGGGCGCCTGACGCCGCCCGACCTGGCCGTCATCGCCGACTTGGGGCGCGGCGAGCTCGCCTTCGTGCTGGCGGGTCTGGCCGACTAAAGCAGGTCGAAGGCTTCGAGGTCGCCGGTCTCGTAGCCGAGCTTGAAATACTTGAGGCGCTGGGCCGCGCTGCCGTGCGTGAACGAGTCGGGCACCACGTAGCCGCGGGTGCGCTTCTGGATGGTGTCGTCGCCGACGGCGCTGGCCGCGCGGAGGGCTTCCTCGAGGTCGCCGCGCTCGAGCAGGTCGCGCGAGCGGTCCGCGTAGTGCGCCCAGACGCCCGCGAAGAAGTCGGCCTGCAGCTCGAGCCGCACCGAAAGCTCGTTGGCCTTCTCCTGGCTGGTGGCGCGCATGGCCGAGTGCACCTCGCCCAAGATGCCGAGCTGGTTCTGCACGTGGTGGCCGACCTCGTGCGCGATGACGTAGGCCTGCGCGAAGTCGCCGGGCGCGCCGAACTTGGCCGCGAGCTCCTCGTACCAGGACAGGTCGATGTAGACCGAGTTGTCGCCCGAGCAGTAGAAGGGCCCCATGGCCGCCTCGGCCTCGCCGCAGGCGGACGTGACCGAGCCCGAGAAGATGACGAGCTTCGGGTATTCGTAGCTCCGTCCCATCTTCGCGAAGATGGCGCTCCAGGTGTCCTCGGTGTCGGCGAGCACCACCGAGCACATGTCCGCGAGCCGGTCCTCCTCGGGGGAGGTCTCTATGGCCGCGCCGCCGGGCGCCTCGATGGCGGTCCCGCCCGCGAGCAGGTTCGACAGCACCGTGGCGGGGTCTCCGCCCAGGAGCAGCATGATGACCGCGACCACGACGGCGCCGCCGCCCCCGATGGCCATTTTCCGACCCGCTCCGCCCGTCCGGCGGCGATCCTCGACGTTCGCGCTTCTCCGTCCTGATTCCCACTTCATGGCACGATCTTACGCCGCGGATCGGATCCGGTCAAACGGACTTGAAGTCGGGGGTTTCGTCGATCGAGCGGGGATGGAGGGGCCCGGGGGAGACGCGCCACGGCGCGGGCGCCGTGGCGGCGACGAAGGGCTTTCGCCCTTCGTCGATCCCCCCTCTATCCCCCGGACAGTTCCCGGATTTATTGCGTCAGGCTGAGGAGGCCGATCAGCTCCGGATAGTCGATGAAGGGATTGCGGTTGCCCTGCCAGGCCTGGACCGCGTTGTTGCGCGCGATTTCCTTGGCGCTGACGGGGTCGGCGGACGCCCAGGAGCGGAGCATGGTGTCGTACCAGGGCAGGAGCTTGGCGCCCGAGGCCGCCCAGGCGCAGGAGAGGAACTTCGAGTCGCCGTAGTAGCGGAGCGCCTGGTAGAAGTGCATGCGCGCGTGGTCGCCCTTGTAGAACGAGATCGGCTCGAACACCGTGCCCGAGTAGCCGAGCCCCGAGCGCGCGGAGCCGAGCTTCGAGCCGTTGAGGCTGGTCCAGGTGGCGGTGCCGACTTCGCCGTACGCGTAGTTCGAGCGGCGGTTGTTGACGATCTTGTCGGTTGGGGTGAGCGAATGGCCGTCGGCGTAGGCCGCGGCGTTCGAGGTGCCGCCGAAGGTGCTGTTGGGCCAGGTGTGCTCGCGGTTGTAGTACTCGCCCTCGACGGAACCGGAGCCCGGGTCCTGGTCGGTGCCGAAGGTGAACCAGTACGCGGCGGAGCTGCCGTCGCTCGAGGTGCTCGAGTACATGTCCCAGACCTTGCCGTTCGGCGCCTTGTCGGTCGACTGGTACATGGTCCAGAGGCCCGTGTAGGTCTTGATCGTGTGGGTGGAGGTGACGATGGTCTTGAGCGCCGTCTTGAGCGCGGTGCCGGAGAGGCCGTAGGCGCTCCGGTAGTAGTCGCGCACGGCGAGGGGCAGGGCCGTGTTCTCGGTGAAGGTGCCGGAAGGCGGGGGCGGGGGCGGCGTGGTGCCCGATCCGGTTACGGAGAGGGAATAGCCGAGGTTCGAGCCCTTGGCGCCGCCGTAGGAATAGCACTTGACCGTGTAGGTCTTGGTGAGGGGAGCGGTGAAGCTGATCTTCGAACCGTAGTTCGAGCTCGTCTTGTCGTCGTTGTAGGCCTTCTGGGTCGAGCCGTCGTAGACCGTGAGCGTGGTGTCCGTGCTGCCGGACACGAAGCTTTCGATGACGTAGACCTTGCCGGCGGTGCCTGCGAACGAATACCAGTCGTAGGCGTCGTCGTAGAAGTTGTGCTCCTGGAGCGCGCCCGTCGTGGCGATGGCCTTGGCGTTGCTCTGGTAGTCGTCCTGCTCCCAGGCGTCCGGGGCCGTCAGGCTGATGGCGCGCGACACAGGCTGCGCGAGGGCGGGCTTGGCGCCTTCCGCGCCTTCGCCGAACGCGGCGAGGGTCGGGTTCGCGCACGATGAGAACGCGAACAGGAGCGCGAGCGCGGCGACGAGGGTCTTCTTCACTTTTCCTGCCTCCTTTGGCAAGGGCCGCCCCGCGCATCCGATCGGATCGCGGCGCGGCCGATCCGAACATGATGAGGCGTTCTTGGGTTCTGTCAAACTGAAACGGGAAGCGAAGGAGCGCCGGAGCGGAGCTGGCGCGAAGCGTTCCGGGCGTATACCATGCTGCGCGGGGACCGTCGTCGCGCTGCGGTCCGCGAGGGAGGAGCGGGTGGAAACGACGAGGAAGCGGATCGAGGCGTCGACGGGCGTCATGCTGAGCTACGGCGTCGGCAAGTTCCTCGCGGAATTCCTGACCGGGGGCTTCGCGGCGCTCGCGTTCAAATTCTACGAGACCGAGCTCGGGCTCGGCGCGGGACTCGTCGCGGTCGCGGTGGTGCTCTACTCCGCGTGGAACGCTGTCAATGACCCGCTCATCGGGTACTTCACCGCGCGGCCGACTCGGCTCTCCGCACGTTGGGGCCGGCGTTTCCCCTGGATACTCGCCGGTTCGGCCAGCTGCGGACTCCTCTTCTGGGCCGTGTTCGCTCCGCCGGGCGGGCTTTCGGACGCGGCGCTGTTCGCGTGGTTCCTCGTCGCCATCTGCCTCTACGATGCCCTGTATTCCACCTGGGAACTCAACTACCAGTCCATATTCCCGGACCGTTTCCGGACGGCCGCCGAGCGCTCGAAAGCCGCCGGCATCGGCACCGCGGTCGGCACCCTCGGCATCGCCGCGGGCGCGATACTGCCCACGCTGGTCATCCGCTATGGGGACCTCCGCAGCTACGCGCTCAACGGCCTCGTGTTCGCCGCGGCCTCGATAGCACTCGCGCTGCTGCTCGTCCACGGCGTCCGCGAGACGCCCGCCATGAGGGCGCGCTTCGTCGAGCAGGAGCGGACACGGACGACTGCGCCCTCCTTCGCGCGGCAGCTCCGCGAGGCGCTGCGATCTCGCGACTTCGCCGCCTTCATGCTGCTCTACTTCTTCTACCAGTCGGCCACGCTTTCGATGACGGCGAGCATCCACTACATCGGCGACTATGTGGTGGGTCGGAACACGACGATGATCTTCGCCGGCATGCTCGCCGGCGCGCTCGCGGCGGTGCCGATCTGGCTCGCGCTCGGACGGCTCGTGCGGAGCCGCCAGGCCCTGCTCGCCTCGGCCGCCGCCGCCCTGGCCCTGCTCTGCCTGCCGCTCTGGTTCGCGCGGAGCTACGGCCAGTTCGTCGCGGCCATGTTCGCGTGGGGGCTCGCCTTCGGAGGGTTCTGGCTCATGATGACGCCGGCCCTCGCGGATGTCATC
>JAKLEE010000059.1 GCA_022703215.1 Spirochaetota bacterium
GCCCTCATCGCCGTCGAAAAAGCGCTCGCGCGCTTCCGGCGCCTCAAGCCCCCCGCGCCCTTCGGCCACGCCTACCTCATCGTCGCGGCGCTGGTCGGCTGGGTCTTCTTCCACCACGTCGAGCTCCCGCGCGCGCTGACCTACCTGGGCGCCATGTTCGCCTTCGGCTCGAGGCCGCTTTCGTCGGCGGCGCTGGAGCTGGCGGCGACCGGCAAGCTCTTCCTCGTCGCCTTCGCCGCCTTCGCCTCGACCCCGCTGCCGGCGCGCATCATGGAACGACTCGGCGTCTCGACCGAAGCTCCATCCGGAACCGGTCGCGGCGTGACGACTCGACGCCCGCTGCTCGCACCGATGTTCGACGCGGCCCTCGTGCTGCTCTCGACCGCGCTCCTCGCCGGCCAGAGCTACAACCCCTTCCTCTACTTCAGGTTCTGAAACATGGCGACAAAAAAGGTCCGACGGGGAAAAGCGCGGGGAAGGGGGTGGCGGGGGCCGTCACGGACGGAGACGAATCCGTCCGGGAGGCTTCGCGCCCTCGCCTTCATCATGCTGATCGCCGCGGGCGCCGCGCTCTCCCTCCTCCTCGCGGGCCGCGCGACCAGTGACCTGCGGGAAAACAGGGCGGCGGCGATCCGGCCGGAACCGAGCGTCGCATCCTGGCTTTCAGGCGCTTTCTCCTCCGCGTTCGAGGCCTGGTACGCGGACGCATTCCCCTTCCGCACCACCCTCGTGGCGGTCGGCGCCGCCCTCGAGCGTCTGCACGGCCCGGCTGCGCTCGGCAGGGTCGAGCTCGTGCGCGCGAGGGGCGGCGACGCGGAGGACCCCGGCGCGGCGTCCCCGGGCGAGGCCGAGGCGCCGACCGACGCCCCCGTCGAGCTCATCGAGACCGGCAAGGCTTTCGGCGACTTCCTCGTGCTCGGCGACCGCGCCATGGAGCTGCTCCGATTCCGGCAAGGCGCGGTGGACACCTGGTCCGGCGCCGTCAACGCGTTCTCGCGCAGGCTCGATCCGGCGGTGAAAGTGCGCGCCCTGGTCGCCCCCTCGAGCATCGCCTTCCTCGACGACGAACGGTACCGCTCCCTGTCGGCCGACCAGGCCGCCGGCATACGAGCCGCGTACGCCGGGCTCGATCCCCGCGTCGACCGCGTCGACGCCCATTCGGCGATCGGATCGCACTCGGACGAATACGTGTACTTCCGCACCGACCACCACTGGACCGGACTCGGCGCTTTCTACGCGTACCGGGCTTGGTGCGCGGCGGCGGGCGTGGCGCCGCTCCCGCTCGATGCCTTCCCGACCAGCGATCTCGCGGGCTTCGTCGGCACGCTCTACGGAAAAACCCTCAACCCGCGGCTCAAGGCGAATCCGGACACGGTCCGGCTCTACGAGCCGCCCTTCGCGACGAGTTTCGAGTACCTGCGCCACGGCGGTGCCCGCTTCGAGAGCGGGCGCCTCGTCGACCCCGCGCGCGCGGATACCTGGAACAAATACCTGGCGTATTTCGGCGACGACTGGCCGCTCGCCGTGGTGCGCCGGGAAGGCGGCGACGGGCGGAAGCTCCTGGTCTTCAAGGACTCCTACGGCAATGCGCTCATTCCTTTCCTCGCCGCGCACTTCTCGGAGGTGCACGTCATCGACCCGCGCCACTTCCAGGGCGACGCCGTGGCCTACGCGCGGACGCACAAGGTCGACGAGGTGCTCTTCGTAAATTCCTTCGCGGTAGTCTCGTACTACACGGGCTTCGCGGGGAATATCGCGCGCGTGACGGGAGCGGGCGGCGCCGCTCCCGCGGAAGCTCCGGCCGCCGAGCCAGGCTCGACGCTCGCCTCGGAAGGCGAAAGCGCGACACCCTTGCCCGCCGCGCCCGCCGCGCCCGCCTCGCCCGACGCCTGAACGTCCAGCCGCGCCGCGCTTCGGCGACTTGGCGCGGAATTCCGGCTACGCCTCGTTCCGCCCGATGCGCTCGATCTCGTCGCGGATGAGGGCCGCCTGCTCGAACTCGAGGTTCTTGGCGTACTCGAGCATCTGCTCCTCGAGCGCCTTTATAAGCGATTTCTTCTGCGCCGGCACCAGCAGGTTGTGGCCTTTCTTGAGTTCCTCGATCTCGAACGCGGCCGTGGTCTCCCGCTCCTCCTTGTGGCGCTGGAGGATGTCGTGCACAGCCTTCTTCACGGTGGTGGGGGTGATGCCGTGCGCCTCGTTCCAAGCCACCTGGATGGCGCGGCGCCGTGTGGTCTCGTCGATGGCCGTGCGCATGGCGTCGCTCATCCGGTCGGCGTACATGACCACGGTTCCGGCGGCGTTGCGCGCCGCGCGCCCGATGATCTGGATGAGGCTGGTCGCCGAGCGGAGGAAGCCGATCTTGTCCGCGTCGAGTATGGCGATGAACGAGACCTCGGGAAGGTCGATGCCTTCGCGCAGCAGGTTGATGCCCACGAGCACGTCGTAGTCGCCGTTCCGGAGCGCGGTCAGGATCTCGACGCGCTCGATGGTCTCCACCTCGGAATGGATGTAGCGCACCTTGAGCCCGAGGCCCGCCAGGTATTCCGACAGCTCCTCGGCCATGCGCTTGGTGAGCGTCAGCACGAGGCTCCGCTCGCCCTTGGCGATGCGCGCGCGGATCTCGCCGTAGATGTCCTGCATCTGGCCTTCGCTCGGGCGCACCACGAGCTCCGGATCCACGAGGCCGGTCGGGCGTATGACCTGCTCGGCCACCACCGCGCTCTTGGCGAGCTCGGCCGCGCCCGGCGTCGCCGACACGTAGACCGTGCGGTCGATGACGGATTCGAACTCCTCGAACCTGAGCGGCCGGTTGTCGAGCGCGCAGGGCAGGCGGAAGCCGTAGTCCACGAGGTTGCCCTTGCGCGAGCGGTCGCCCGCGTACATGGCCCCCACCTGGGGCAGGGTTACGTGGCTCTCGTCCACGAAGGTCAGGAAGGGCCGGGGGAAGTAGTCGAGCAGCACGCTCGGGCGCGAACCCGGCGCGCGGCCCGAAAGCGGCGCCGAGTAGTTCTCGATGCCGGGGCAGTAGCCCATCTCCTCGAGCAGCTCGATGTCGTACTCGACGCGGGTGCGCAGGCGCTGGGCCTCGACCAGCTTGCCCTTCCCTTCGAGCTCGGCGTGGCGCTCCTCGAGCTGGTCCTTGATGAAGCCGAGGGCGTCGCGGACCATGCGCTCGGGCATGACGAACTGCTTGGCCGGATAGACGACGGCGGCGTCGAGCTCCTCGAGCCATTCCTGCGAGACCGGCTCGAAGCGGCGGATGCGCTCCACCCGGTCGAAGTCGAGGTCGACGCGGTAGGCCTCGTTGGCGTAGGCTGGCCAGATCTCGATGACGTCGCCGCGCACGCGGAAGCGCCCCCGCTCGAGCACCGAGTCGTTCCGCTCGTACTGCAGCGTCACGAGCTCGCGCTTCAGGGCCTCGCGGTCGAGCTCCTCGCCCACGCGGATCTTGGCCGTCATCTCGCGATAGACCTCGGGCGTCGCGAGGCCGTAGATGCACGAGACGGTGGCGACGATGATGACGTCCTTGCGTTCCATCAGGCTCCGGGTGGCCGAGAGCCGAAGCCGCTCGATCTCGTCGTTGATGGAAGCGTCCTTCTCGATGTAGAGGTCGCGGGTCGGGACGTAGGCTTCGGGCTGGTAGTAATCGTAGTACGAGACGAAGTACTCGACCGCATTCTCGGGGAAGAAGTCCTTGAACTCGCGGAAGAGCTGGGCGGAAAGCGTCTTGTTGTGGCTGATGACCAGGGTCGGCATCTGGACTTCCTCGATGAGCTTGGCCATCGAGAAGGTCTTGCCCGAGCCGGTGACGCCCTTGAGGGTCTGGTAGCGGTGGCCGGCGCGGATGCCCGCGGCCAGCTTCGCGATCGCCTCTCCTTGATCGCCCGAGGGCTCGAACGGCGCGTGTACCTTGAACGGCTTCATTTTGCCTCCGCAGGCGCGCTGACGCCGAACCGGTTGGGACCCTCGGGCGTTTTGCAGGGAAACGGTTGTATGTTGCCGCCTTCGGCGGCATGTAAATCACCTGACGGCTCGAACGGCGCGTGTACCTTGAACGGCTTCATGGGTCTGGATGTTCGCGCCGCGGGGCTCAGGCAGTCAAGCGTCGGCCGGCCCTTTTCACGCTTCTACGCTGTGCCGGCTCTCCTCCGAGATCCCCGCGATCCGCTCGAGCGCGCCAAGGATGCCGCCGAGCTCGCCTGTCGCCTGGTCGTAGAGCGCCTTGACCTGCATCGACACGTCGCGCATGGCCTCGACGCCCTGGACGACCTGCGAGCCGCCGGAAGCCATCTCGGACATGGAATCGAGCAGGGCCGCCATCTCGTCGGCCATGGCGTGCACGTCCTCGGCGATCTTCCGCACCGCCTCGCCGGTGCGGCGCGAAAGCTCGTCGGACGAACGCATCTGGTCGAGGATGCCCTTGAGCGAGGTCTCGATGCGCGAGGCGTTGCCGCCGGTGGCCTCCGCGAGCTTGCGGATCTCGCCTGCCACGACGCCGAAGCCGCGGCCCGAGTCGCCCGCGTGCGCGGCTTCTATGGCCGCGTTCATGGAAAGCAGGTTGGTGCGGTCCGCGACGTCCCGGATGACGCCGGCCATCTCGCCGATGCCCGCCACCGACTGGAAGACGCGCTTGATGGCATCCACGGTGGAGGCCATATCCCTTTCGCCCACGCGCGCGGTAGCGGAGAGCGTATCCATCTGGCTGCGCTTTCCTTCTGCGATGCGCGAGGCGTTGCCGAGCGTCGCGATCATCTGCTCGACGGCGGCCGAGGACTCTTCGATGGCCGCGAACTGCGAGTGGCTGCCTTCGTCGAGCCGGGTGACGGTTTCGCGGATGCGTCCCACCATGCCCTTCGAGCTCTCGACTTCGGCCCTGAGGCGGATCGCGGCGGACTCGATGGTCGACTTCTCCTCCTCGATCAGGTATTGGCGGTAGAGGTGGCAGTTGTCCCGGCGATTGAGCCCGTTGTGGATGGCGATCGCCATGCCCTCGCAGGTCTTGTAGCCGCAGCTGGCGCAGTTCAGGTGATCCTTCTCTTCCTTCTTTTTCATCGAGAGGTAGATGGCCTTGAACTCGGCATCGTTCGGCCGGGCGACGCGGTGGGCGGCCGACCTGTCCACATAGCTCCGCGCATACAGATCGCGTCGCCAGAATTTCCCGAAGACCTTCCGTACCTTGCGGGCGGCGGCCGACGCCGAGAGCTTGCCCGTACCGTGTGCCTTCTCGACTTCCTCGCGGCGCGCCTCGACGTTGTACTCGAACTCGTCGGGGTTGCGGCCCACGTTGAGCGTGCCGGGACCGGCGTTGCAGCCGTAGGCGCAGTTGAGGCAGTCCACGAGGAGCGGATTCTTGCCCTGTCGTATCGAGGAAGCGAGCGTGTCGAGGTAGGGGTAGATGAGCTCGGGACCTTCGATCTTGCGGGCGACCGCGGCCAGGCCCGGCCGCTCGCGGAGCGCGGTGCGGAGGAGGCCTCCGGGCGTCGAGAAGACGACCCCGCGCTCGGCGGGCGGATTCTCGTAGGCGGCCGGCTCCTCCTTCCCGAGCTCGATCTTCCGTTCCCTGATGACGGCTTCGAGCGATTTCACGGTCACGTTGAAGTCGCCGAGTCCCGTCTCGTCGAATTCGCGGCGCTTGGCCGCGCAGGGCGAGACCACCATGATCTTGTGTCCCGCGTAGCGCGGATAGAATTCGCGGATCATCTTGACGGTGTGGAGCATCGGACTGTCGGCGGGCGCCAGGTGCTGAAGGAGCTCGGGGCGGTAGATCTCAACGTAGCTGACGATGGCCGGGCAGGGTTGGGCGATGACCACGGGCGGCGCGTTGCGGTCGACGTGGTCGAGGTAGGACGCCACGGTAAGCTCCGCCCCGAAACCGACGTCGAAGAAGGCCTTGACGCCGAGGCGCTTGAGCCAGCCCAGAAGATGCGGTCCGAGTTCGCCGTAGCTGGCCACGAGGGCCGGCGCGACGATGGCGACCATCTGTTCGCCGCGACGCAAGGCCTCGAAGAAGGCGGAGGCGTCGTCCGCTATCGAACGGGCATCGTGCGTGCAGGCCTCGATGCAGCTCCCGCAACCGATGCAAAGGTTATCGATGATCCTGACCTTTTCTCCGGAGCCGTCGATGCAATACTTGACGGGACAGACCGCGATGCACATGTGGCAGTTGACGCACTTGTCCTCGTCCACATTTATGACCGCCCGCAAGCCCTTCGTACCGACCGTAGCCGCCATTCGCGTTGCCTCCACCCGTCGGATCCGCGGCCGACCGGTACCATACCGTATGGAGCATATTGTAACCTTTCCGGTTTCGATTTCCAGAGCGGGCGCCGGGTTAAGGGAAATTCCGTGTGGAAGGTCGACAGGCGCGCGCATGGGGTCTCGGCCGATGCCGCGAAGGCTTGTCGCGCCAAGCAACGTTGGTTATAATTAGCTTTGGTAACTATTAGCCTTGCTATTTCCATGGATAGGAGAAAAAGATGCCGGCAAGCTCGGGACGTCCCGGCGGAAGGTCGGGAGGAAGCGTCGAGGCCGGGCGCGCGGAAATCGCGAAAGCCCTGCTCGATTCGGTTTTCGGCTTCATGGCCCGGCGCTGGCATCCCGGCGCCGATCCGGGGCGCCACGCGGAGTTCAAGCTGCTCAGGTTGCTCACCTCCGAACCCCGGACCGGGAACGCGGGGCTGCGCGTCGTCGACCTCTGCGAGCTGCTCGCGGTCCGGCCGCCTACCGTATCGCGCCTCGTCGACTCGCTCGCGGCGCGAGGCCTCGTCGAGCGGGCAAGCGATCCGGAAGACCGCAGGGCGCTCCGGATACGCGCGAGCGAGGCGGGATTGGCCCTCGCCGGGGCGATGCGCGCGCGCGCCGTCGCAGAGACCGAGGGCCTCGTCGATCACCTGGGCTTCGAGGACGCCCGGACCCTCGCCGCGCTGCTCGCGCGCAGCGCGGCATACTTCGCGGAAACGCGGTCGACCGACCGCTGCAAGGAGACCCACCACAAATGCTGAAGCTGTTCAGGCGGCTCGGACCCTACGCGCCTTCGATCGCAGCGGTGCTCGTCCTCGTGTTCGCCCAGTCGATCGCGGACCTGAGCCTGCCCACGCTCATGTCGGACATCGTCGACGAGGGCATCGCCACAGGCGACATTCCCTTCATCTGGAGGACAGGCGGATGGATGCTCCTGCTCGCGCTCGCGGGCATTGCGACCAACCTGGTCGGCGGCTACCTCGCCTCGCGCGCAGCCCTCGGCTTCGGTCGCGAGCTCCGTTCGTCCATCTTCCGCCGCGTCACGTCGTGGTCGCTTGACGGCATCGACCGTTTCGGCGCGGCGAGCCTCATCACACGCACCACGAACGACGTGACGCAGGTCCAGCAGGTGCTCTTCATGATGTTGCGCATGATGGCCATGGCGCCAATCATGGCGATCGGCGGCCTCATCATGGCGGTGTCGAAGGAACCCGAGCTGGCCTGGATGCTCGCTGTAGCCATTCCGGTGCTGGTCGCGGCCATCGCCGCCATCGCGGCGAAAGGCTTGCCGCTCTTCACCACGATCCAGAGGAAGCTCGACACGCTCAACCGGGTGCTCCGCGAGAAGCTTTCCGGCATCCGGGTGATCCGCGCCTTCGACCGCGTGGCCTACGAGCAGGGACGTTTCGAGGATGCGAACCGCGAACTTACCGAAGTCACCCTCAAGGTCAACCGGCTCGTCTCGCTCCTCTTCCCCTTCGTCATGCTGGTGATGAACCTGACCACCATCGCCATCGTTTGGTTCGGCGGGCTCGCCATCGACTCAGGCGGCGTGAAGATCGGCTCGCTCATGGCTTTCATCCAGTATTCCATGCAGATCATGTTCTCGGTGGTCATGGTTTCGGTCATCTTCATCATGGTACCGCGCGCCTCGGCCTCGGCGCTGCGCATCAACGAAGTGCTGGAAACCGGCGACTCGATCCTCGACCCGGACCGTCCCGCCGCGCCGCCCGCGCGCTCAGGCCGGGTCGAATTCCGGAACGTGGATTTCGGCTATCCGGGCGCCGAGGAAATGGCGCTCCGCGGCGTCTCCTTCGTCGCCGAGGAGGGCAAGGTCACGGCGATCATCGGATCCACCGGGTCCGGCAAAACCACCGTCCTCAACCTCATCGAGCGCTTCCACGACGTCAGCTCGGGCGCGGTTCTCGTCGACGGCGTCGACGTGCGGGAATACCGACAGGCGGAGCTGCGCGCGCGGCTGGGCTACGCGCCGCAAAAGGCCATGCTGTTCTCGGGCAGCGTCGCGGACAACCTACGCTTCGGAGCGGACGCCGCGGATGACGCGGCGCTGCGACGCGCGCTCTCGGTGGCCCAAGCCGTGGACTTCGTCGATGGTATGGAAGGCGGCCTCGGCGCGGCGGTGACGCAGGGCGGCACCAATGTCTCAGGCGGCCAGCGCCAGCGGCTCGCGGTAGCCCGTGCCGTGGCGCGCGATCCCTCGATCTACCTCTTCGACGACACTTTCTCCGCGCTCGACGCGCGCACGGACGCAAGGCTCCGCGAGGCGCTGAAGGCCGAGACCGCGGGCTCGACCGTCATCATGGTCGTGCAGCGGGTCGGCACCATCGTGGACGCCGACCGGATCGTGGTGCTCGACGAGGGCCGCGTGGCCGGTATCGGCACCCACGCCGAGCTCCTCGCGGGCAACGAGGTCTACCGCGAGATCGTCCAGTCCCAACTCTCCGCGGAGGTGGAAGCATGAGCGGCGGAAACAGGAACGAAGGCGCGCGAAAAACGGACGGGGCACCGTCTGGCGCGGCGTCCGTCGCGCCGGCTCCGGCCAGGGGAGGGCGCGGCCCCTTCGGCGGCGGGCATGGCCCGGGCGGCTTCGCGATGCCGGGAGAGAAAGCCAAGGATTTCAAAGGCAGCTTCCGCAGGCTCCTCGGAGAGCTCCGCGCGAGCCGCGGGCCGCTTCTCGCGGTCATTGTCCTCGCGATCCTCTCCACCTCCTTCTCGGTGGCCGGCCCGAAAATACTCGGAAAGGCCATCACCGCCCTCTTCGAAGGCATCATGGCCAAATTGCGCGGCATTCCCGGCGCGGCGGTCGACTTCGACAAGGTCGGCGGCATCCTGCTCGTCCTGCTCGGACTCTACGCCATCTCGGCGGTCCTTTCCTACCTGACGCAGTGGATCTCCGCGGGCGTGGCCCAACGGACAGTGCGCGAGCTGAGGCGCCGCATCGACCGAAAGATCGACCGCCTGCCGCTTTCGTGGCTCGACGGAAGGACGCACGGCGAGATCCTCTCCCGCGTGACGAACGACGTGGACGCGATAGCGAACACCTTGCAGCAGAGCCTCTCGCAGATCGTCACCTCGGTGGTCACCCTGGCCGGCTCGGTGGCGATGATGCTCACCATCAGCTGGCAGCTGACCCTCGTGGCCGTGGCCACCCTGCCCTTCTACGCGATCGCCACCGCGCTCATCGCCTCGCGCTCTAAGGGCTTTTTCAAGACACAGCAGAAGGAGCTCGGCACGCTCAACGGCCACGTGGAGGAGATGTATTCCGGCCACGCGGTTGTCAAAGCCTTCGGACGCGAGGAAAAGTCGATCGAGGAGTTCGACGCGGTGAACGCGCGACTCTACGAGGCCGGCTGGAAAGCCCAGTACCTCACCGGCATGATCATGCCGATCATGCAGTTCATCAACAACGCAGGCTACGTACTGATCGCCGTGGTCGGCGGCGTCCTCGCGACGAGGAAGCTCCTCGACCTCGGCGACATCCAGGCCTTCATCCAGTACGCGCGCCAGTTCACGCAGCCCATCATGCAGACCGCGAACATCGCGAACGTCCTCCAGTCGACCATGGCCGCGGCCGAGCGCGTGTTCGAGGTGCTCGACGAGGCGGAAGAACCTGCCGACCCCGCCGACCCGGACACGCCTTTTATCCCTCGCGGCGAGATCGCCTTTGAATCCATACGATTCGGATACACGCCGGAACGGATTCTCATGGACGGACTTTCCATCAATATACCGGCCGGCGAGACCGTCGCCATTGTCGGACCGACGGGCGCCGGCAAGACCACGCTCGTGAACCTGCTCATGCGTTTCTACGACGTCTCCGGGGGCCGGATCCTCGTGGACGGCCGGGACCTGCGCGAATTTCCGCGCGGCAAGCTCCGGCGCGCCTTCGGTATGGTGCTTCAGGACGCGTGGCTCTTCAACGGCACGATCCGGAAGAACATCGCCTACGGCCGCGAAGGCGCGACCGGCGCCGAGATCGTCGCCGCGGCCGAAGCCGCGCACGCGGACCACTTCATCCGCACCCTGCCCGAGGGCTACGACACGGTGCTCAACGAGGACGCCACCAACCTCTCGCAGGGACAGAAACAGCTCCTGACCATAGCGCGCGCCTTCCTCGCCGACCCCGCGGTGCTGATCCTCGACGAGGCCACGAGCTCGGTCGATACCCGCACCGAGCTCCTCGTGCGGAAAGGCATGGAGAAGCTCATGAAGGGGCGCACCAGCTTCGTCATCGCGCACCGCCTGTCCACGATCCGCGACGCGCATACCATCCTCGTGATGAACGAGGGCCGCATCGTGGAGAAGGGCGACCACGAGAGCCTCCTGGCCGCCGACGGCTTCTACGCCGACCTGTACAAAAGCCAGTTCCTGGGCGTCGAGGAGGCGGAGGTCCTGCCGGCCTGAGCGGCGCTGACCGCATGAAGTCGCGGGCCGGAGCCATGGCGGATCACCGATCAGCCTCGGACAGCACGCGAAGGAAGTTGCCGTAGGCGATCTTCTCGATCGCCGACTCCCGGAAGCCCCGTTCGCGCATGCGCTCGAGGAGCCGAGGGAAGGAGGAGCAGTCGCCCAGGCCCTCTGGCAGCTCGGGCGCGCCGTCGAAGTCGGAGCCGAAAGCAACCGCGTCCTCGCCCGCGATCTTCATGATGTGCTCGATGTGGTCGACCACCAGGTCGAGGGGAACCTTGCGGGAACGGGTGCGCTCGCGCATCTCGCCGAAGAGCCTCCGGTATTCGGACAACCTCGACCTGGCGTCGTCGATGGTGCGGAGCTCGACCTCGCGCAGCCGCGCGAAGAGGTCGCCAAGAGAAGCCCCGATGTCGCGCTCGTAGTCGGGATCGAGGAGGCCCGGAAAGAAGTTCACGCCCACGAGGCCTCCGGAATCCGCGACGGCCCGCAGCTGGTCGTCAGTGAGGTTGCGGGGAGTCGGACAGAGGGCGGCGGCGTCGGAGTGCGAAGCGATGAAGGGCTTCTTCGAGCAGGCGGCCACGTCCCAGAACGTGCTCTCGTGGACGTGCGAAACATCGACGATGACGCCCAGATCGTTCATCGCCTCGACTACCTTCTTTCCAAAGGATGAAAGGCCAACCGTTCCCGCGAGCGGCTGGCCAGATCCCGCCGCCCAGGAGAGGTGCCGCGAATGGGTCAACGTCATGTAGCGGACGCCCCTGCGCCGCAGTCGCTCCAGGTTCGCGATCTCGCCGGCGATCGCATGGCCGTTCTCCACGGCCAGGATGGCGACCGTCTCGGCGCCCTCCTTGAGCGCGCGCTCGGCATCCGCCGCGCCATCGGCCTTCGCCAGCCGGCCTCCGGACCGCAAGCACAGGTCCTCAACGCCGTCGATCAAGCCGCATGCCTCCGCGAAGGCCCGCTCCTCGGGAAAGGCCGATGACACATAGCTTACGAAGACCTGGAGCTTCACGCCTCCGCGCTCCAGCCTGTCGAGGTCGACGTGGCCCTCGGGATTGCCCGCGACGAGATCCGCGCCGCCCTGGATCTCGAGGGCCGAGTCGCAATGGAGATCGGCGATGCGATCGATCATAGTTCCTCCGTTCGCGCGGCGAAGGGCTTGCTCCGCCGGACTTGCCGCCAGGACTGCCTCGTCTCCCAGATCAAACCTGGATCAAGCATAGTCCATCGCCGAACAATGGGCTTCGCAATGCCGAGATTCGCTCGACTTTGCGCCCACGTCCTATGCATCCGCTGCGCCCCTCCTGCGACTCCACTTACGATTCTACCTCCAGAAAATCGAAATAGCCTCACCGACTTCCGTATTGGACATTCGGAGGTAAGCGCTCGGAGTGCCGGCGGAGGCAAGAACAAAGCGCCATGGCATTTCCGGCGCGGCTTTCTGCAGCCGCTTTCTGCGGGGGATGGATGTCAACGCCGGTTCTTCCGGTGGTTGGACTGATTTCTTTTCCCGGTCGGGAAAAGCGAACGGGCCCTGCTGGACTTGCCCTCCGCTCGGCGCCGTCCAGGTGCCTTCGCTCCCATTGCCCCTCATCGATTCGGGGCAAAGCCTCGCGGGGCTCGCGCGGGCGTCCGTGCCCGCGCGTACGCCGCGCGCCCTCGCCGGCTCGGGCGCGCGGCGAAGCGCCCGGCTCGGTTCAAGTCCAGCAGGGCCCGCTTGGCTTCGCCGCGGCGCTTCTATGGGGTGGTATTCGCGTTTGAAAGGGGAGTTTGGGCCCTGCTGGACTTGAACCAGCGACCTACGGATTATGAGTCCGCAGCTCTAACCAACTGAGCTAAGGGCCCGGAAAAGGGCCTTTCCATAAAGACATAGGGGTCGAAAAAAGTCAATCGGAGGGGAATTCGGGCCGATTTTCTATAGCGGAGCGCCCCGGCCAGGGGCGCCGTGCCGCAAGAAAGCAGGGGTGCCCGCATGCGAAAGATACCCGTCGTCTCGAGCGACGAGAAGCTCAACGAAGTCGTCAGGCTCGAGTGCGCGCGGTTCGGGAGCGAATTCGCGCCCGTCTTCTTCAAGGACCGCGACGAGGTCATCGAGTTCCTGAAGTACGAGCTGCCGGAGATGAAGATCTTCTACTTCTCCGACAAGGAGGCGGACTGCCGCGGGATCCTCAAGGAGATCCAGGAGGACCC
>JAKLEE010000006.1 GCA_022703215.1 Spirochaetota bacterium
CGGTTGAGGATGAGTCCCTCGACCAGGGCGCACTCGACGATGCCGCCGGAGACGCGCACCAGCGGTTCCTGCGGGAAGATGAGCTCGCCCTCCCGGGCGGCGTCCACCGTTCCGCGGAAGCGGAAGGCGGCGAGGTAGTCGAGGAAGTCCCTGGCGAAGCATCCTTGCGCCTCGAGCCAGGCGAGGTCCGCTTCCGTGAAGCGGAAAGCCTCGAGATCCGCGAGCAGGGGCTCGAGCCCCGCGAAAACCGAGTAGCCGCCGTGCCAGGGCTGGCGGCGAAAGAACATCTCGAAGACTGCCGGCCGGTCGGCGCCTCCCTTGAAAAAGCCCTGGGCCATGGTCAGCTCGTAGAAGTCGGTGAAAAGGGCGCTCGTCATGATCGCAACAGCTCCGCGGAGGAGACGAGGCGGACCCCGGCGCTCTCCATGACCTGGAAGGCGGCCTTCTCGGACCCCGCGGGCACGCCGACTGCCCTGACCGCGTCGGAAACCACCCAGGTGTCGAAACCGAGCCGGGCGGCGTCGAGAGAGGAAAACAGCACGCAGTAATCGGTCGCAAGGCCGGCGAGGTACACGCGCTTGACGCCGAGGCCCTGCAGGTAGCCGCGGAGCCCGGTGGGGGTGATGCGGTCGTTCTCGAAGAAGGCGGAATAGGAATCGAGACCGGGATTCGCGCCCTTGCGTATGACGAGGCGGTAGGGCCGGAGGTCGAGGTCCGCGCGGAGCTCGGCGCCCTTCGTCCCCTGGACGCAGTGGTCGGGCCAGAGCACCTGCCTGATGCCGCCGACGTCGGCGGAGTCGTAGACGGCCGAGCCCGGATGGGAGCTCGCGAAGCTGGCGTGGCCGGCCGGGTGCCAGTCCTGGGTGGCGACCGAGAGGGGGAAGCGCGGCGCGAGCGCGTTGGCGATGGCCACCACCTCGTCTCCGCCGGGCACGGCCAAGGCTCCGCCGGGGCAGAAGTCGTTCTGGACATCGACAAGGACGAACGCGGCTTCCGCGAAACGATCGGGCATGGTTCCTCCGTATGCCGGTCTCCCAGTCGGGGGGCGGCGACGGCTGACAGTACCCTTTCCAGGGGCTTTCCGTAAAGTGGAAAGCCGCGTCGACGCAGAGACGCAGAGCCGCAGAGCGGGAGCGCGACAAGGGACGGGGAATTGGGAGAGACCGTTTCGGAAGCCGAGGGCGCAAGCTCCTGTGGCATGAGGTTCGGACATCGAGGATGCCCAAGAGTGTAGGAAGAGTTGTCGCTGGAAAACACGCATCAGCTGCCGTCCGCGATACTGTTTTCGCGTCGCGATTTTTCGCGGCGGAAACGGTCTTCTAAGGCGAACGCTTCGCAAAGGAATCCAAGGCTGCAGGTGTGCCGGTCCCGGGGTCAAGCGGCTCCGGACCTGACGCGTAGCTTCCAGCGCAGGTTCCAGGCGGCCGTGGGCACGCCATCGGACGGGACGGCGAAATCGAGCGCGGCGGAGAGCGAGCCGCCCGCCAGGGGCAGCGCGGCGGCGAAAGACGCCTCGAGTCCCGGGGGGGCGGCGACGGCCAGGGGGAGCTCGAGCGAGACCGAGGCGGAAACCCCAAGCCCGCCGGCCTTGAAGGCGATCGAGGGGGCGAGGCGCAGCGAGAGCGAGCCTGAGTCGGCGAGAGCCGCCGCCAGGTCCGGGAGATCGGCCCGGATCCGGCATGAGAATCCAGCTTCCAGGGCGCCCCCTTCAAAGCCGGCTTCCAAATCCGCGCCGAGGCGGGGCAGATCGCGCGCGGGGCCTTCGCGCGTCACGCCCAAGGCGATCCGCCACGGGCCGGGGCTCGTCTCGGCGCCGAGGGCGAGATCGAGCTCGCTGGCCTCGCCCTCTTCGCTCGACGAGACGAGCCGCGCGTCGAGGGCTACAGAGTCCGAAGGCTTGAATGAAAGGTCGGCGCGGAGCAGCAGGGCGTCGCCCCCTCGTCCGGTCGGCGCAGCCCAAGCGCCGGAGCGCGCGGCGGCGGCGGCCTCGAATCCGAAGGGTCCCGTATGGAAGGCCGCCTCGACGCGGAGCGCCGCCCCTTCAGGTCCGCGGAGCGCGTCGGAGACGCCCGCCGCGAGGGCGGCGCGGGCGGAGGCGCGGGAGAGCGACGCGTGGAAGGCCAGCGCAAGCGCGGGTCCTTCGGCGGCCACCGCCTCGGCGTCGACCCAGTTACGCGTCGAAGGTCCGGTTTCGACAAAGCGCCAGGCGAGGAAGCCGATCGAGGCGGCGCGGGCGAGCGGCGCGTTCAGCCAGGCCGCGCAGACCGGTGCCTCGCCCGAAGGCACCCAGACCCCGGCCCCGAGCGCGTCGCCGCCCAAGGCCAGGCCGGGCCTCGACGATTCGAGCGAGGAATCGAGGGCGAAAGGCCTGTCTCGTGGCGCCTCCAGCCTGAAGCCCTCGCCCGCCGGATCGAGGAGGAAGCGGGCGAGGCCGGTCAGCTCGAGCGGCCCGATGAGGGCGAAGGTCGAGGAGAGTCCCGCGGCAAGCTCGAGGCCCCGCCCTTCCCCGCCCGAGACGGCGAGGACGAAGCGCGATACGCCATCCGTCAGCGCGAGGCGCGATTCCGCCGCGGGAAGCTCGACCTCCCCCGGCGCGACGGGCAGGGCGCCTGACAGGACTTCGGAAAGCTCGAGGACGAAGGGACGGAACCCCGCGTGCGCGGCGGCTGCCGCCTGGGCGGACACGGCGTGCGGCGCGAAGGCGAACGGCAGGACGGCGAGCAAGGCGAGGACGGGCGCGGGCACCGCGCCGCGGAACCGGCGGAGGGCCTGCGGGTGCCCGACCCGCAGGCGCGGCGGAAGCGGGCGAAGGGAGAACGATCCGTTTGCCATGCGCACCTATCGCCCGCGCGACGACGCCACGCTTGCGATCCGGGACGGGGCCGGGCGGGAAGCTCCCGCCTTTCCCTACGCCTGGCCGGAACCGGAATCCGGGGACTGTGCGAGACGCTCCGCCCGGACCGGCACAGAGCCCGGTCCCCGCGCGCGGTTCCAGGCGGAGAGCGCGAAGAGCGCCAGGGCCCCGACCGCGGAGGTGACAGCGATGGGCGCCCAGACGGCGCGCGCGCCGAAGGCGTCGGCGAGCGGTCCGGCCACGAGCGGCGAGAGCATGCCGCCCGTCACGTAGGCCAGCGAGAGGGCCCCGTTGACGCGGCCTCGGTGGCTCTCCGGGGCTCGCTCGGCGACGAAGGCGTTGCCGTTCGTGGCGCCGAGGATTTCCCCCAGGGTCCAGAAGGCGGTGAGGCCGAGGAAGGCCGGGACGCCCGCAGCCACGCCGTAGGCGCCGAAGCCGAGCGCGTAGAACGCCGAGCCGAGGGCGACCGCCGAGAGGCTCGAGAGTCGCCGCGACGCCAGCACGACCAGGGCCGTGGCTGCCACCACCGTGAGCCCGTTGACGCTCATGGCCCAGGTGAAGACCTGGGCTCCCCGGGCCTCGCCGAAGCTTTCCTTCAGGGTGAGCGGCAGGGCGAAGCGGTGCTGGTCGTAGACGAAGGCCGTGAGGACCGAAATCAGGGCGTACGCGACGAGCACCGGGTCGGCGCGGAGCACGGCCAGGGTGCTCGAGCCTCCCTTGGCCGGCGTTCCGCTCTCCGCTCCGCTCCGGGGGGGCTTCACGTCGGCCTTCGCGGGCTTGTCGGCAGCGGCCGCCGCGAGCTCGGGCACGAAGAGGATGGCGGTCGCGGCGGCTATCAGCAAGGCCAGGGCATTGCCCGCGAAGAGGGCCCGGGGGGCGTGCACGTAGAGGAAGCCCGCGAGCGCCGGCCCCACGGAAAATCCCACGTTGTTTCCCCAATAGAGGAGGGAGAAGGCCTCACGGCGGCGCTCCGGCGGCGCGTGGTCGGCCACGAGGGCATTTATGGAAGGCCAGGAGCCGGAAAGCAGGGCGAGCGCCGCCGCCGCGAGCGCCGGGGTCCAGGGTCCGTAGCCCGCGATCGCGGAGGCGATGAAAATGGCCGCCGCGAGGCTCTGGAGGATCGCGAGGACGCGGCGGCGGCCGAAGCTGTCGCCGAGCTTGCCGCCCGCGACGGAGCCGAGGGCGGAGAGGCCCGCGACGACCGACATGAAGACGCCGACCGCCGAGCCGGACCAGCCGAGGCGGCCGGTGAGGATCATGACGAGCAGCACGTGGACGAAGCTGCCCGCGGACACGATCAGGCGGATGAGGAAGAGCGCGTAGATGGCGCGGGGCAGCGGAGGCTTCCGGGCCGGCTTCGGCGCGGCGGCGCGGGCATCGGTGACTGACGGCATGGAGCGCATTCTACCGGCCCCGGCGGCTGCGCGGACAGGGGGGCGCCGCGGGCGGGCGCCGCGAGCCTGGAGGTGCGGGGGGCCGGAGGCGACGCCCCGCGTGACAAGGCGAAGCCCTTTTCTTCCCCCGCGGCTCCGCCCCCGTTCCAAGCGAGCTCTGTCCCCGTCTCGACCGAGCTCTGTCCCTTGCGCGGCGAGCTCTGTCCCCGTTCCGACCGAGCTCGGAGGTCTTGACCGGGTCGGGAGGGGGCGCTATATTACATATAGTTTTTTATATGTTTCGGAGGAAAGCGACATGGCGATTTCCGTCTATACGACCCCAAGCTGCACCTACTGCCGCCTCGTCAAGGACTGGCTCAAGCAGCGCAATGTGCGCTTCGACGAATACGACGTGGCCCGCGATCCGCGCCGCGCCGACGAGATGGTCCGCAAGAGCGGCCAGATGGGCGTGCCCGTCACCGACATCAACGGCCGCATCATCGTCGGCTTCAACCAGGGCGCGCTCGAGGCTGCCCTGCGCTGAACCTCGGGGCTGGTTCCCCGTCCCGTCCGGCGCGCCGCGTGCCGGTCCGACTAGCAACCACGGATCAACTATGGCTCGCCCCGGACCGGGCGGGCCGTTCTTTTTGTCCACCTGGCCCGCTTCCAAAGACCGGACGAGGGGGCTATGCTTTCCGTGAGATGCCAGAAATACCGGAGACCGGAACGCGCCTCTCGGAACGGAGCGTCGGATGACCGCAGCATACAACGCCCTGCCGGACCTGCAGCTCGGGATGGCGGCCATCTTCCTCTGCATCGGTGCAGGCTTTCTGGTGCTCAAGATCCTGTTCCGCAAGGCCGGCGGTCCCGGGTTCTGGGCGCTCGCCTTCCTTTCGAACGCTGGGGGCTTCGCGCTCTGGTCCGGTACCGTCCCGATCGAGGCCGCCGCCTACCTCGTGCTCGGGGAGGTGTTCCACATACTCGGCTTCTTCCTCCTGGTGGGAGGGGCGCTGTCTTACGGGAAGGTCCGGGTGCCGGCGCGGATCGCCCTGCCCTTCCTGTTGGTCTGGATTCCGGTCTGGATCATGTCGCTCGCGTATTTCGGCCGGCAGCCCTACCTCGCGGGTCTGTCGCTCAAGCTGCTCAGGGCGCTGGTCCTGCTGATCTGCGGGGCCGTCCTGATGGCCGGCAGGAAGGACGGCGACGTGGCGGGAAGGCACATCGCGGGTGGCAGTCTGGTCGTCTGGTCCCTCTACATCGTGCTCTCGGTCTTCGTCAGGATCAACGGCGTGCTGTACTACGGCTTCCTCGTCGGATTGCAGGTCCTCGCCGCGTTCGGCATGGTGGCGATGCTGATCGACAGGATGCGGGCCGACATCGGCACGATGGAACGGAAGGTGGAGCAGCTCGAAGGCATCCTGCCCATCTGCTCCTACTGCAAGAAGATCCGGGACGGGAACGACGAGTGGCAGCTCATGGAGGAGTACATAGAAACCAGGTCCAGGGCTGAATTCAGCCACGGCATCTGTCCCGAGTGCTTCGCGAAACACCGGCCGGATCGCTGACGGACAAGGCCCGGCACGACGCTCATCCATGGCGACGCGCACTTCTGGAACTTCATGTTCCCGACGGAAAGGGACGGCGACGTGAAGATCATCGACTGGCAGTCGTACGAGAACGGCCAGGGAGCCTACGACCTCGCGTACCTGATCGCGCTTCACTGGTTCCCGGAACGGAGGCGGCGGTACGAGGAGGCCGTCCTGGACCGCTACTTCGGGGCGTTGGTCGCGGGCGGCGTGCGCGGCTATTCCCGGGACGAGCTCTCGCGCGACTACCGGCTGGCCGTCGCGGAGCTCCTCTTCCTGCCGGCCTGGCAACGGGAGGCGGGCCTGGGCGCGGGCATCTGGTTCAACCACCTGGAACGGATCTTCTCCGCCTTCGAGGACCTGGACTGCCGCGCCCTGCTGCGGGAAGCCGCCCGCCGAGGCTGACGCCCCGGAATCGGGGGTCGGCCGCTTGCCGGAACGGCGGCTTGCCCGGAAGGCTTCCCCCGCCGTATCCTCCCCTCCCATGAACTCAGACCAAGTGAAGGCCCTGCTCCTCGACACCGCGGAGTGCTCGACCGACTTCTCCGTGGTGCTCTCGGGCAAGGCGAGCAAGGTGGCGAACGGCATCTACAAGCCGGCCACGCGCGAGATAATCCTCCACAACCGCAACTTCGACGACGACATCCAGCTGGTCTACACGGCCCTGCACGAGTACGCGCATCACCTGGTGGCGGAGCGGCAGAATTTCGTGACGACGGGTCGGCCCCACACCAACGAGTTCTGGAGCGCCTTCCACGAGCTGCTGGAGAAGGCCGAGAAGAAAGGCCACTACCGCAACGTGTTCGAGTCGGACCCGGCCTTCGGCGAGCTCTCAAGCCGCATCAAGGCGGCCACGGGCGAAAACGGAAAGCTCCTGCTCGAGCTCGGCGCTCTCATGGTCGAGGCGGAAAAGCTCTGCCGCGATAGGAAGGTGCGCTTCGAGGACTTCGTCGACCGCGTTCTCGGCCTGACCCGCACCACGGCCTACGCGTCGATGCGCGCCAGCGCGTATTCCCTGCCCGCGGAGCTCGGCTGGGACGCGATGAAGCACGCGTCGACCCTGCGCGACCCGGAGAAGCGGGCGACTGCCGTGGACGCCTACCGCGCGGGCAAGGGCCCGGAACAGGTGAAGTCGCTCGTGCGCGCCCAGGCGCCCGAGACCGACCCGGCGGAGCGGCTCGAGAAGGAAAAGCAGCGCCTCGAGCGGACCATAGCCATGCTGGCGAACAAGCTCGAGCAGGTCACCCGCGAGCTGGAGAACCTCGGCGCCGCCCCCTGAAAAGATCACCACGGAGGCACCGAGGCACGGAGACAAGAGGGAGGAATCAAGAAGGATAGGGAAAACCGGGGTCAATCCGAGTCCCCTTTCCACTCCCGCTGCTTCCCTCCAAGTCTCCGTGCCTCCGTGGTTGACTTCCTCTGGTGACGATCAGAGGCCGAAGAAGAGGGGCACGAGGACGGGGACGGAGAGGGAGAGCAGCGCCCCGGAGGCGAAGGCCACCGGCACGCTCGCCGGACCGAGCCCTTGCTCGATCAAGGGCAATGTAACGTCCATCGCCGTGGCCCCGCCCGCGCCGATGGCCGCGTGCGGGATCCGCGTGCGCGCGAGGAAGGGGATCAGGACCAGGGCTGCCGACTCGCGAAGCAGGTTGGCGAGAAAGGCGGCCGAACCGAGCGCCGGGTCGCCCAGGTCCGCGATGAGGACGCCCGAGAGGCTGTACCAGCCGAAACCCGCCTGCAAGGCCAGGGCGCGCCCGAGCGGCAGTCCGAAAACCGGCGCCAGCGCGAAGGCCGCGGCGAGCGACCCGACGGCGGTGGCAAGAGGCACGGCGATGGTTTCGGGGCGGAGCGCCGCCTGCTTGAACGATACGCCGGCTTGCGAGAACTGCATGCCGACGAAGAACAGAAGCGCGTTGAGGATCCACGCCGTCGCGAGGCCCGTGTCGAGCCCGAGGGGCGGCAGGAGCAGTCCTCCCAGCAACGCGGCTACCACATAGGCGAGCAGGGCGAGGGGATCGCGGAAACGCTTCAGGAACGGAACGGCGCCATCCGTGCGCCCGCCGTCCCCGGCCCCTGAGCCGAACGCCGTCCGCTCGAGGCCGGACGGCCTGCGCAAGCGCTCGATGAGAAGCTCGACGGCGCCCACGAATACGATGGTGCCGGCCAAGCCGCCAAGGCTCGAAGCAAGGGCGAGAAGGCCGATGTCACCGAGCCGCGCCGCCAGGGCCGGGTCGTTGCCGAGGCGGAAGCCCATGAGCGCGAGCAGGGCGCGCAGGACGACGCGCACGAGCAGGTCGACCGCCTTGCGCGGCGGGGCGAGCCTGAGCCGGACGGCGAGCGCGCCGACCACGAGGAAGGCGACGAGGACGAGGATCTGCAGGAAGCCTTGCATGCGGGCAGTCTAGCAGACGCGGCGGGCTCTGTCCCCTCCGAGGGGAGCTCTGTCCCCGCGGCGGGGAGCTCTGTCCCCGCCGCGGCGGGCGTTTCCGCGAACCCGGCTACGGATAGAAGCGGAGGCCGACGGAAGTGGAGAAACCGTTCAGGAAGCGCGGCGCGGAATCCGCGAGCTCCGCCCTCGCTTCGGACCCGGTGGTGCCGAGCTCGAGGTAGAAAACTCCGGCGCCCAGGGCGCGGAACTCGAAGCCGAAGGCGCCCCAGCCGCCGAAGCCGTACCCGGCGTCGGAAAGCTCCGGTCCGGGAAAGGCGAACAGGAGGCCTCCGGTACCGTAGGCTCGGAACACCTCACCGACCCAGTCGCCGTAACCCGCAAGTCCGGCGCGCACCGCCCAGAAGGGCGCCCAGGCCTCAACACCTCCGGAAAGGAAGGGAATGACAGCCCCGCCGATTTCTACGCGGGCCTGCGCCGATCCGAAGGCGAGCGGGCTGCCGTATCCGGCCCAGGCGGCGAGGGCGTCGGCCTGTTCGGCCACGGCGATCGAGAAGGACGACCCGGTTCCGAAGCCTTCACCGGCCGCCTGCGGAAGCGCGATGGCGATGAGTGCCAGGGCCAGTGTCATGGCGCGTTTCATGGTTCCTCCTTGCCCGCCGCTCCCCGCTCCGCCGCCCCCGCGGGGGCGACAAACGCGGCGAGCGCGCGGACATAGCGTTCGAAAGCCGTACGGCCTTCGCTTGAGAGCGAGTAATAGCTTACGGGCTTCCGCCCGGCGTAGGTTTTCCGGACCTCGAGGTAGCCCGAATCTTCGAGCTTCCGAAGATGGACGGAGAGATTCCCGTCGGTCGCCCCGGTCAGCTCCCGGAGGAGGGAGAACTCCGCGGTCTCGAGCTCCATCAGCGCGCTGGCGACCGCCAGGCGGATCCGGGAATGGAGGAGCCCGTCGAGCGCGCGGTAATCGCGCTCACGCATGGGCTCGCCCGCGAAGATCCCGGACAAGCAGGACCGCGCCGGGCAGAACCTGGCCGAGCAGGACCAGGACGGTGGCGGCGATCAGGGCCGCCGCGCGGCCGAGAAAGGGAATCGAGAGGGCGCCGAGCCACCAGAGGGCTGCGACGGCACGGAACCACGGCGCGCGGAGCGCGGAGGCGGAGCCCCAGTTGACGAGGCCGAGCAGGGCGCAGAGCGCGGCGACGTATGCCGCGTCATCCATCGCGCCGAAGATCCTCGGCACCGCGAGAGCGGCGGCAGCCACCACGAAGCCGGTCCAGAGGGCGGCGACGGCGCGCGAAGCCGGACTCGATGCCCGGGAGGCTCCCTCGCCCGAACGAGAAATTCGGTACGAAGCTATGAAACCGGCCGCGTAGGCGAGCGCCCAGGGCACGGCGTAGACGGGCCCGCGGATCCCGGACGCGGCGAGCGAGAGCGACGCGACGGAGGCGGCGAGCACTGCCAGCCCCCAGGCTACCAGGTAGCGGCCGTCGGCGGCGTGCACGCGGCGTGCGCCCCGGATGCTTTCCCGGATCAGCTCAAGGCTTTCCTCCGGCTCGAGTCCATCGCCGTCCTCGATCGTTCCCATTCGTCTCTCCTCTCGACTTTGCTTTTCAAAGTACATTGTATCACAGTATTTCGGATTCACCGCTTTCCGCCGGTGCACGCCGCGCGCGGACCGGCGGAGCCTCCCTCGCTTGACCCTCCGCGGGAAGCGCCGCTAAGCTCGCCGCACCATGGTGCGGATCGACACGGAACTTCTCTCGAACCGACGCGTCGCCGAGGGCTACTTCGAGCTCCGCTTCCGTTGGCCCGCCGCGGCGGGCGCGCCAGTCCCGGGCCAGTTCCTGACGGTCCGCGCGCGGGAGGGAAGCGATCCGCTCCTGAGGCGGCCCTTCGCCTTCGCCTCCCACGACGGGACGCGCGACGAAGCGACTATCGTCATCCAGGAGCGGGGAAGCGCGACGCGCGCTCTCGCGACGCTGGAGGCGGGAGCGAAGCTCGACCTGCTCGGCCCCCTCGGACACGGCTTCGCCTTCCCGGAACGGGGGACAGAGCCGGTGCTGGTAGCGGGCGGCATCGGCGTCGGCCCCATGCTCTTCCTCCGCGCCGCGCTGGACGCGGCCGGCGTCTCGAGCCGCTTCGTGCTCGGAGCCCGGACCGCGGCCCTGGTGCCGGAAGCCCTGCTGCCTCGCGGCGCGGGCGTGGAAGTCCGCACCGACGACGGCAGCCTCGGCGCGAAGGGCACGGCCGCGGACGCGGTGACGGCCCTTCTGCCGGAAGCCCGAGCAGCGCTCTACGCCTGCGGCCCCGCGCCCCTGATGGCGGCCCTGGACCGCATCGCCGCGGAGCGCGGCTGGCCCTATCAGGCGGCCGTCGAGGAATGGATGGCCTGCGGGGTCGGCGCGTGCATGGGCTGCGCGGTGCCGCTCAAAGGCGGCGGCTTCCTGCGCGCCTGCGCCGACGGACCCGTGCTCGACGGGAGCCTGGTAAAATGGGACTGAACGAAGCGACGCGCGCGCCCGGCGGCGCGGCGCAGGAACCCTTCGCCCCGGACCTCTCCGTCAGGATCGGCCCCCTCGTCCTGGCGAACCCCGTAGGTGTCGCCTCGGGCACTTTCGGCTACGGCGAGGAATACGCGGCGCTCCTGGACCTCGACACGCTCGGCGCCCTCTACACCAAGGCCGTCACGGTGGAGCCGCGCGCGGGCAACCCGGCGCCGCGCCTCGCCGAGACGCCCTCAGGCCTGCTCAACTCCATCGGGCTCGCGAACCCGGGGCTCGAGGCTTTCATCCGGGACAAGCTGCCCGCCCTGCGCGCGCGTCGCTGCGCGGCGCTCGTCAACGTGGCCGGCGCCACGGTCGACGACTACGTGCGCGTGGTCGAAGGCATCGAGGCGGCCGGCGGCGTGGACGGTTACGAACTCAACGTGAGCTGCCCGAACGTCAAGTCGGGCGGCATGGCCTTCGGCACCGACCCCGCCCTGGTGGCGCTCGTCACGGAGTCGGTCCGCCGCGCCACGAAGCGCACCCTCGTCGTCAAGCTCTCGCCGAACGTGACGGACATCCGCGAAACCGCGCGCGCGGCGGAAGGCGCGGGCGCCGACGCGGTGTCGGCCATCAATACCCTGGTCGGCATGGCCATCGACGTGAAGGCGCGGCGGCCGCGACTGGCCATGAAGACCGGCGGCCTCTCCGGTCCCGCCGTCAAGCCCGTCGGCGTGGCGGCGGTCTACCGGATTTCCCGCGCGGTCAAGATCCCGGTCATCGGGCTCGGCGGCATCATGACGGCCGAGGACGCCCTCGAATACCTCCTCGCCGGCGCGGACGCCGTCCAGGTGGGCACCGCCACCTTCGCCGACCCGGGTGCCGCGTTCCACGTCCTCGAAGGGATCGAGGCGTGGATGCGGGAGCACCGCGTCGCCCGCGTGTCCGACATAAAAGGCCTCCTCGAAGGATAGAACCGCGGAGACGCGGAGAAGCGGAGAAGCGGAGGAGAGAACGGAGAGATGCGTGACATCGGATCAAATCCGAATCATCCATCTTCCGTTTCTCCCTCTTCCTCCCAAGCTCCGTGCCTCCGTGGTTCGCCAATCTAACCAAACCCTAACAATCCGCTGACGATGGCCTCACGGGGCTCCGCCATGTTTACGCCCGCCGGGGGCGGGAACGCGCCCGGACGGAGCACCGGGCGGACGCGGGAAAGCGGCGCCTCCTCCGAACGCCTTTCCCGACAACGGAGGCCATCGTGAAGAAATCGCTCGCCATCCTGCTCCTCGCCCTCGTCGCCGCCACGGCGTCCGCGCAAGCCAAGTATCCCTGGGTCGCGAAGGTCTCGGACGACCCCGACAAGCTGCTCCCCGGCGTCGATCCCGCCAAAGCGACCGGCGCCATCGTCACGGCCGGTTCCTCGACCGTGTACCCGGTCAGCGAATACATCGCGGAGATCTTCAAGGAAGACGGCTTCACGGGGCAGGTGAGCATCGACTCCATCGGCTCGGGCGCCGGCTTCGAGCGCTTCGCCAAGACCGGCGAGACCGACATCGCCAACGCCTCCCGCGCGATCAAGTCCTCCGAGGTCGAGTGGGCCAAGGCCCTCGCCCAGCCCAGGACCCCCATCGAGTTCCGCGTCGGCACCGACGCCCTCGCGGTGGTCGTCTCGAAGAAGAACACCTTCGCGAAGGACGTCACCCAGGCCGAGCTCGCGCTCCTCTTCTCGAGCGCCGTGAACTGGTCCGACGTCCGGCCGAGCTGGCCGAAGATGCCGGTCAAGCGCTACAGCCCCGGCACCGACTCCGGCACCTTCAGCTACTTCGTCGAGCACCTGTTCAAGAAGGACAAGGCAAAGCTCCTGGGCGCGAAGAACCTCCAGCTCTCCGAGGACGACAACGTCCTGGTGCGCGGCGTCGAGGCCGACCAGTACGCCATCGGCTACTTCGGCTTCGCCTACTACCTCGAGAACCGGTCCAGGCTGAACGTCCTGAAGATCGACGGGGTGGAGGCCAGCGCGGCCACCGTCGACGCGGGGACCTATCCCCTCGCCCGCCCGCTCTTCCTCTACTCCGACGCGAAAATAATCAATGAGAAACCCCAGGTGGCCGCCTTCCTGACCTACTACCTCTCGAACGTCGACGAGGCGCTCGAGGCCGTCGGCTACTTCCCCGCCCCCGACGCCGAAATCAAGGCCGCGAAGCGGAAGCTGCTCGAGGCCATGAAGGGCCGCTACTAGCCACATGCACGAAACCTTCCCGGACGCGCGGACCGGCCGCTTGAGCCTGGCGAAGCGCGCGCGGCCCGTCGAGGCCGCCATCCGCGGCCTCCTCTCCGTCTCGGCCGCCATCTCGGTGCTGACGACCCTCGGCATCGTGGTCACCCTCGGGACGGAGTCCTGGGGCTTCTTCCGCGAGGTAGGCATCCTCGAGTTCCTGGGCTCGCTCGAGTGGCAGCCGGTCATCGGCGACTTCGGCATCTGGCCCCTGTTCAACGCCACGCTGACGACGAGCTTTTTCGCGATGCTGGTGGCCCTGCCCCTCGGCCTCATGGTGGCCATCTACCTGGCGGAGTACGCGAGCGACCGGGTGCGCGAGACCCTCAAGCCCGTCCTCGAGGTGCTCGCGGGCATCCCGACCGTGGTCTACGGCTACTTCGCGCTCGCGACCGTGACGCCCTTCCTCAGATCCCTTTTGGGGACAGAGCTCGTGGGCGTCTACAACACCTTCTCGGCGGGGATCGTCATGGGCATCCTGATCCTGCCCCTCGTGAGCTCGATGTGCGAGGACGCGCTCTCCGCCGTGCCGCGTTCGCTCCGCGAGGGCGCCTACGCCATGGGCGCCACGAAGCTCGAGGTTGCCACGCAGGTGGTGGTGCCGGCGGCCTTCTCCGGCCTCGCGGCGGCCTTCATCCTCGGTCTTTCGCGCGCGGTGGGCGAGACGATGATCGTGGCGCTGGCCGCGGGCGCGGGACCGAAGTTCACCCTCAACCCCTTCGAGCCCGCGGAGACCATGACCGGCCATATCGTCCGTATCTCGGGCGGCGACATTTCCTACGACTCCATCGACTACCGGAGCCTCTTCGCCATCGCGCTGGTGCTCTTCCTCGTCACCCTGGCCCTCAACAGCCTTTCGCGCCGCATCGTGGCGAAGCACGGGGAGGTCTACGAATGAGCGCCGCGAAATCCCGCGCCGCCACCGACGCGCGCGGCGACGGGAGCTTCCTCCCGAACCTCGGGAAGCGCCAGGCTTACGGCAGGCGCTGGGCGGCCGCCTTCGCCGCGGCCACCATCGCCGCGGTCCTCGTGCTCGGCGCCCTCGTCGCGAGCATCGTCAACGACGCCTTCGGCCTCGTGGCCATGGAATACACGGTCGACCCCGCGACCCTCGCGCCGGGCGGCGACATCGAGAAGCTCTCCGACGCGGAGCTCGTCGCCGCGCTGGAGGGCAACCTGAAAAGCCGCCGGCTCCGCGCCCTCGGCAACGAGAAGCCGCTCGCCGAACGCGAGCGCGCCGACCTGCTGGCCCTGGTCGAGGACGAGGTGATCGGGTGGGAAGTGGTCGAGACCTTCTCGCTCGCGGAATCGCTCCTCGGCCGCGCCAAGGTGGACGCCTTCATGGCCGCGGAGCACCCGGAGGCGAAGCTGGTCTTCCGCTCCTGGGTCAACGCGCGCTTCCTCGGCTCTTCGCAGTCGGCCACGGCCATCGACGCGGGCGTGCGCAGCGCCCTCATCGGCACGCTCATGACCATCCTCATCACCTTGGCCACCGCCTTCCCGATCGGCATCGCGGCCGCCATCTGGCTCGAGGAGTACGCAAAGGACAACCGGTGGAACCGCTTCATCCGGGTAAACATCTACAACCTGGCGGGCGTCCCCTCCATCATCTACGGCATGCTGGGCCTGGCCATCTTCGTGCGCGCGCTCGAGCCAATCACGAGCGGGGCGGCCTTCGGCGCCGTGGCGGACCCGACGGGAGCGAATGGCCGGACCATCCTCTCGGCGGGGCTGACCCTGGCCCTGCTCGTGCTGCCGGTGATCATCATCAACGCGCAGGAAGCCTTCCGGGCCGTGCCGCGCACCCTGCGCGAATCGGGCTACGCGGTCGGCGCCACCAAGTGGCAGGTGGTGTGGCACCATGTCCTGCCCGCGTCCTTCGACCGCGTGCTCACAGGCGCCATCGTCGCGGTGAGCCGCGCCATCGGCGAGACCGCGCCGCTCGTGGTGGTCGGCGCGTCGACCTTCCTCACCCAGGACCCGACTTCGGTCTTCTCGAAATTCACCACGCTGCCCATCCAGATCTACCAGTGGACCGCCCGGCCCCAGGAGGATTTCCACAACATCGCGGCCGCCGCGATCCTCGTGCTGCTCGTCCTGATGCTCTCGCTCAACGCCTTCGCCATCATCCTGCGGAACCGCCTCCGCGCCAAGAAGAGGTTCGCCTGAAATGAAGAGAGACAGCGCCACCGATCCCTTCGACCTCGCCGTCGAGACGGGCGAGACGCCCTGGGCGCTCGAGACCAAGGGGATGAGCGTCGACTACGGCGCCTTCCGCGCCGTGAAGGACCTCACCATGGGCTTCGAGAAGCGGCAGGTGACGGCCATCATCGGCCCTTCCGGCTGCGGCAAGAGCACCGCGCTCCGCGCCTTCAACCGCATGAACGACCTGATACCCGGCTGCCGGACGGAGGGGCAGGTGCTCTTCCACGGCGCCGACGTCTACGCGCCGGAGGTGGACCCCGTCAGGGTGCGGCGCTGGATCGGCATGGTCTTCCAGAAGCCGAACCCCTTCCCCAAGAGCGTCCGCGAGAACATCCTCTGGGGAGCCCGCATCAACGGATACTCCGGCGACGAGGAGGAGCTCGTGGAGGGCTCGCTCCGCCAGGCCGCGCTTTGGGACGAGGTGAAGGACAAGCTCGACAAGTCCGCGCTCGCGCTTTCAGGCGGCCAGCAGCAGCGGCTCTGCATCGCGCGCGCCGTGGCGGTCAAGCCCGAGATCCTGCTCATGGACGAGCCGACGAGCGCGCTCGACCCGATCTCGACCTCGCGCATCGAGGACCTGCTCGAGGAGCTCAAGGCCCGCTACACCATCATCATCGTGACGCACAACATGCAACAGGCGGGCCGGGTCTCCGACCGCACGGCCTTCATGCTGCTCGGCGACTTGATCGAGTACGCGCCCACCAAGGAGCTCTTCCTCAACCCGAAGGACGAGCGCACCGAGAACTACATTTCCGGCCGCTTCGGCTGAAGGCGGGGGAGGGAACAGAGCATGCATTCGCGCATCCAGTTCATGGAGGAGCTTTCGCGCCTCCACCACGACATCCTTTCCATGGGCACCCGCGTCGGGGAAAACCTCGCCAAGGCGCTCGAGGCGCTCCGCTCCGGCGACGCCGCGCTCGCGGACGAGGCCCGGGCGGGCGACGGCGCCGTCGACGCCATGCAGGTGACCATCGAGGATCGCGCCGCCGTCCTCATCGCCACCCAGCAGCCCGTGGCCGGCGACCTCCGCGAGCTCGTGGCGGTCTTCAAGCTGACCGAGCACCTGGAACGGATCGGCGACTACGCCTCGCACCTGGCCAAAGCGGCCAAGCGGCTCGCGAAGGAGCCCTACCCGCGCTCACTCGCCCCTCTCGAGAGCATGGCGGAGCTCGAAATAGCGATGATCCGAGACGCGGTCGCGGCCTTCCTCAACCGCGACTCGGAGCTCGCCCGCGCGTGCGCGCTGAAGGACGACGAGGTCGACGCCAGCCACAAGGCCTTCCTGGAGGAGGCGCTCGACTTCGTCCGCGAAAATCCTGAAAAGGCCCAACAGGGCATGCGCCTCATCCGCGCCTCGGCCTGGCTCGAGCGCCTCGGAGATCATGTCACGAACATCTGCGAGGCGGTGGTGTTCATGGTCGAAGGCCGGCACGTGGAGCTGAACGAGTAGGGAAACACGGCCGCGTCCCGTCGGCGGGGACAGCGCGTCCCGGCGGAGGGACAGAGCCCGTTACGGCGTGCCGGCGGGGCTCCACGCGTCCCGGCGGCGGGGACAGAGCCCGTCCAGCGCCCCGCGCGGGGACAGAGGCCATCGAGCCCCACCGAGGGGGACAGAGCCCGGGCGCAGCGGGCGGCTCCGCGTGTCCCGCGCGGGGACAGAGCTCGGCGCGCGCTTGCGGAGCCGCGCCGCGCCCGGCATCATGGAGGACGTCGGAGGGACGCAACATGGGCAAGGCGACGATACTCGCCATCGAGGACGATCCGGACATCCGCGAGCTGCTCGCGTACGCCTTCGGCAGGGAAGGCTGGACCCTCGTCGAGGCGGAGAGCGCGGAGGAGGGCCTCAAGGCGGCGCGCCGCTCCAAGCCCGACCTGATCGTGCTCGACGTGATGCTGCCGGGCATGGACGGCCTCGAGGCCCTCCGCCGCATGAAGGCCGACCCCGAGCTCGCGCCCGTGCCGGTGATCCTCGCGACGGCGCGCGGCGAGGAAGCGGACGTCGTCTCGGGCCTCGAGCTGGGCGCCGACGACTATGTGCCCAAGCCCTTCAGCCCGAAAGTGCTCGTGGCGCGCATCAGGACCGCCCTCCGCCGGGCGGAGGCGCCCCGCGACGCCGCGCCGGCGGGGCCGCTCCGCGTCCACGGGCTATCCGTCGACGCGGAGCGCCACGAGGCGCTCGCGGACGGGGTCCCCCTGGATCTTTCCGCGACGGAGTTCGCCCTGCTCGAGCTCCTCTGCCGCAGCCCGGGCCGCGTGTATTCGCGGCAGCGCATCATCGACGCGATCAAAGGCCCCGACTATCCGGTGACGGACCGCTCGGTGGACGTGCAGGTGCTCTCGCTCAGGCGCAGGCTCGGGGACAAGGGCGAGCTCGTGGAGACGGTGCGCGGCGTCGGCTACCGTTTGAGGGCCGAGGCGTGAGGCGGCGCCCGCTCGCGGGCCGGGTCGGCGCGGCCCTGTCCCTGGCCGCGCTCGCGGGCGTGGCGGCCTTCGGCGCGCTGTCCTTCGCGGTATCCCGCTCGGTCTACGCCGACTCGAACCGCTTCGCGCTGGCGGAGTCGGCGCGCGCGCTCGCGAACCTGGCCCCGGAGGCTTTCGCCGAGCCGGCCCTGGCGGGAGCCTGGGCGGCCCGCGCCGCGTCGGGTTCCGGCTTCCGCCTGACCCTGGTCGCGGCGGATGGTCAGGTCATCGCCGAAACGCGCGCCGACGCCGCGGCGATGGAGAACCACGCGGACCGGCCCGAAGTGGGGCAGGCCTTGGCCGGCGGCTCCGGCTGGTCGACGCGGCGTTCCGCCACCACGGGAGTCGAGACGCTCTACGCGGCCGCTCCCGTCCTGCGGGGCGGCTCGGTCGTCGGTGCGCTCCGGCTTTCGTTCGCGGCGCCCGAGCTCGCGGCGCGGCTCGCGCCCTTCGCGCTGGCCTTCCTGGCGGCCGCGGCGCTCTCCGGCGCCGCCTGGGCGCTCGCCGCGCGAGCCGTTGGCAAGGCCCTCGTCGCGCCGGTGGCCGCCCTCGCGGCGGCCGCGGACGACTGGGCGGCTGGCAGGCTTTCGCGCCGCGCCGGCCGCGCCGGCATCCCCGAGCTCGACGCGCTGGCCGGAGCCCTCGACGGCATGGCCGCCGAGCTCGACGCGCGCATGCGCGAATCGGAGTCCCGCGGGCGCGAGCTCCTGTCCATCCTGGACGGCATGGGCGAGGCGGTGCTCGCCGTCGACGCCGGGCTCCGGGTGCGCAGGCTCAACCCCGCCGCCCGGAAGCTCCTCATTACCGGCTCCGGAACGGACAGCGCCGGACGGAGCCTGCTCGAGGCGCTCGGCAGCACCGCGCTCGCCGATCTGGCCTCGTCCTGCGTCGGAAGCGCGGAGCCGATGGAAGGGGAACTCCAGCTCTACAGAGGCGAGCGGCGCCACTTCCTCGTGTACGCCGCCCCGCTCGGAGCCCCCGACGGCCGCGTGGAAGGCGCCGTGCTCGTCCTCAACGACATCACCCGGCTCCGCGCCCTCGAGCAGGTGCGCACCGACTTCGTCGCCAACGTCAGCCACGAGCTCCGCACCCCGATACAGCTCGTCAAGGGCTTCACCGAGGCCCTGCGCGACGGCGCCGTCGACGACCCGGCCGAGGCGCGCCGCTTCCTCGGCATCGTCTCGCGGCACGCGGCGCGGCTCGAGGCCATCATCGACGACCTGCTCAGCCTCGCACGGCTCGAGCAGGCGAACGGCGACTCCCTCGGCATCGGGCGGACCAAGGTCCTGAGTCCTATCGCCGACGCCGTCGCCGCGCTCGACTCGCGTTCGCCCGGCTCCGGCTCGCGGGTTTCTCTCGAGTGCCCCGAGGGCCTCGAGGCGGACGTGAACCCGGGCCTGCTCGAGCAGGCGGCGCTGAACCTGGTCGACAACGCCCTCAAGTACGCGCCTCCGGACACCAAGGTGGAGCTGTCCGCCCGGGACGAGGGCGACCGGCTCGTCATCGAGGTGGCCGACCGCGGACCCGGCATCCCGTCCAAGGATGCCGAGCGCATCTTCGAGCGCTTCTACCGCCTCGACAGGGGCCGGAGCCGCGAATCGGGCGGGACCGGACTCGGGCTCGCCATAGTCAGGCACATCGCGCTCGCGCACGGCGGCACCGTCTCGGTCCGCCCCCGCGCGGGCGGAGGCTCGGTCTTCCGCCTCGAATTCCCCCTGCGAATCAAAGACGAAGAGGACCACGGAGGCACGGATGAGGTCGCCTGCGCGGAGCGCGGGCACTGAATCACTCCACTCCGAAAGCGGAGCGAAGCGACGCAGGAACGGAGATAAGAGGGAGAACACAGGGATGAGGGTAAAACGGATTTGGGATTTTCTTGAATTTTCACCTCTCCTCCATCCTTCCTCCTTTACTGCGCCGCTTCGCGTCGCTTCCGGAATGAAAGGGATTGTCGCGCGATTATCGCGCGCTACCTCATCCGTGGTTCAATTCCTCGACGGGGCTCACGGGACGTAGAGGCAGGCGGTTGCGCGGCCCTCCCGGTCTACGGAGACAGTGAGCGCGAGGCCGGGAGCCAGGAAGCGCCGCACGCCCGGCGGAAGGTACGCCACAGCCTTCCCGTCTGCGTCCGGCGCGAGGGAGGCCCCAGCCGGGCTTTCGTCGACGAACAGGCCCGGCAGGCCGGCGAGGGCGACGGGGAAGAGCTCTGGCGCGTCCAGGTCGGTCACGCGGAAGGCGCCGTCCGCCAGGCGGGCCGCCACGAGAGCGGGCTCGAGCGTCCAGGGATCCGGCAGCCTGGACGAAACCTCGCGCTCCAGCCGCGACCAATCCACGGACGCCGCAAGGCGCCTGTCGCGCGCGGCCAGGATGGCGCAGACGCTGGCCGCCCAGCCGCCCGCCGCCGAGGGAGCGAGCGTCCCGCCGGCCAGGCAGTGCGGCCAGACCGAGCCGAGGGGCCTCAGCGGCAGCGGATTCCCGGCGACGGCCGCGCGCAGGAATACGGGCAGGACCTCCGCCGTCCCGACCTCGAACTCCGCGGTGCAGCCCGGAGCGAGCCAGGCCCGGAATCCGTCCGCCTCGAGCTTCCAGCCGGACACGGTGCCGCCCGCGGCCCAGGCCTCCGGCAAGGGGGGCGCGACGAGGTCAGCCCGCCCGGGCGGGAAGAGGCGGCAGCCGGCGAGGATCGCGCAGGCCGTGGCTAAAAGGAGAAATGCACGAGCACGGTATCGCATGACGGCCTACCGCCCGCGCGATGCGCGACGCTTGCCGCAGGGAGCGATTTCGCTCATACTCTCCCGCATGGACGCTCCCGCCGCCTTCGCCCGCTCCCTGGAGGAACGCCTCGACGCGCGCGCAGGCCACCTCGACCGACTGGAGCTCAAGAAGCTCCGCGACGCCTTCAAGCTCTTCCAGACCGCCTTCCAGGGCATCCATGCCGTCCTGCTCCGCAAGGGAGTCATCCAGGAAGATCCGTACAAGTACGAGATCAAGATCTCCGAGGTCGGCGTCCCGAGCGAGAGCCCCTTCACCGAGAACGAAAAGCTCGAGGCCATGAGCATCCGCCTCTCGCAGTTCGAGAGCTACCTCGACTTCCTCAACAACTACTACCAGTTCTCCGTCGAGTTCCTCGGCATGGGACGCATCAAGCGCCTCCTGCAGCTGACCCGCTACTTCAACTTCACGCAGTTCACCGAAACCTCGAACCAGCTCAACACCCGCTACTTCGCCGAGATCGTCGCACAGGTGCGCAAGGGCTCAGACCAGCTCTCTTCGGGCATACTCGGCGAGGCCCTGCTCCAGCTCGACCGCGCGACGCGCGAGATCCTCGGCATCCTCAAGGCGCTGACCGACTGGCACAAGGAGCGCTGGAAGCTCGAGCTCAGGAAGGCGGCGGGCGATTCGCTCCAGGGCCTCGAGCGCGACTGGATCGTCACCCACCCGGACGAGACGGTGAGGAAGCTGCGCCAGATCTGGACGGAGGCCGCGGGCGACAAGCCTTTCTACCCCGAGCTGGCCCAGGACGTCCTCGCCGAGGACTGGTCGAGCGAGGCGGAGTCGCTGCGCGACGCCGTCATGAAGCGGCTGGAGGTACCCGAGGAGAAGAAGTCGGCCCAGGAGGAGCGCAACTTCAAGCTCATCATCCTGGACGGCGTGCGTTCCGTGGCGTCGTCCGGGCTGCAGCTCGAGGACTCCCTCCAGAAGCTCATGGAGAACCACACCCTGCTCCGCTCGGCCGACCGGTCCTTCGCCGTGCGGCTCGGCCGGGCCTGGCGACGCCTGACCGGGGCGCCGGAGCCCGAGGTCACCTACGAGATCGAATTCGTCGAGCAGGCCACGAGCGAGCGCAAGACCGAGAAGGTACCCTTCGTGCGCTTCCACGAGGAAGCCTCGCGCAAGGCCGCGCTCTACCGCTCGATCTCGTCGCGGAGCTCGGCGGCCTACAAGCGGCTCGAGTCCGCCACCGAGGAGCAGGCCTTCAACTACCTCGAGCGCAATCTCGAGGAAGTGCAGAAGCTCCACAAGACCATGACCGCCCTCGACGAGTTCTTCAAGGAACGCCTCGCGGAGACCGAGTTCAAGGACAAGGTCAGGGGCATCAAGGTGGAGCTCTCCTCGATGAAGAACGCCATCATCAAAGCCAACCAGAAGCGTTACGAGTACATCGCGCAGCGGGAGGAACTCGAGCAGTTCAGGAAGCTCGGCATCCACGCCGACCAGGCCTGACGAGGCGCCGGGAAAACGCTCGCGGGACCGTGCGCGACGGGGCTCTTCATGGTAGTGTTAGGGGAGCCGAGCCGGCCTTCCACGACACCCGGCCGGTCCGGAGGTTCCGCCCCCATGAAGCGCACGACCGTCGCGGCCCTCGCCGCCTTCCTTCTCATCGCCGCCACCGCGGCCCTTTCCGCGCAGGAGCGCACCGAGCTCGTCGTCTCCTGCCCCTCAGGCGGCATCGGCTTCGACCCGCATTCGGCCATCACGGCCACCGAGGCCCAGATCTTCACGGCCATCTACGAAGGCCTGTTCACCTACGACCCCGCCACGCTCGAACCTGTCAAGGCCGCCGCCGGCGCCTTCTCGCGCTCGCGCGACGGGAAGGTCTATACCTTCACCATCGCGGCGGACGCCCGCTGGTCGAACGGCGACAGGCTCACGGCCGCCCACTTCCGCGACGCGTGGCTCCGCATGCTCGAACCCGAGCGCAAGGCCGACTATGCGGCCTTCTTCGACGTCATCGCGGGCGCCAAGGATTACAGGACCGGCAAGCTCGAGGACGCGGCGAAGGTCGGCATCGTAGCGAAGTCGGACTCCGTGCTCGAGGTCAGGCTCGAGAACCCGGCCGCCTACTTCACCCGCCTGCTCTGCCACCACAGCTTCTCGCCCGTGCATCCCTCCATGCTCGCCCTGGACGACTGGGAAGGCGTCGCCGCGGCCGGCGAACTGCCGGTCAACGGCCCCTTCGCCGTCGCCGCATACACCGAGGACGAGCTCCGCGTGGCCCGGAATCCGCTCTACCGCGACGCCGCGGCGGTCCGGCTCGACGCCATCCGCTTCCCCTTCATCGACGAGGACGCGGAGGTGAGCCGGCTCTACAACAACGGCGAGATCCACTGGGCCACCGGCAATTTCGACTACGACTCCCTCCTGGCCAAGGAGGACGTCCAGGCCCACCCGATGTTCGCCACGCACTACTGGTTCTTCCGTTCCGACTCGGGTCCCTGGGCGAATGCGGACCTGCGCCGCGCCCTCGCGCTGCTGCTGCCCTGGGACGAAATCCGCGACGAGGAGCTCTACGGCATCGTGGCGGAAACCCTGGTGCTGCCCTTCGAAGGCTATGAGGCTCCCGAGGGCATCGTCGAGGCGGATTTGGACGAGGCGATGGCGCTGTTCGAAAAGGCCGGCTACCCCGGCGGGCAGGGCCTTCCCGCTATCCGCTTCATGATCCCCGACGGCGAGGACGCCCGCCGCATCGCCTCCCTGATGGGCGACGCCTGGAAGGAGCTCGTCGCGCTCGAGTACCGGGTAACCGTGGTCCCGCCCGCTCGCTTCTTCGAGAAGGTCAAGTCGGAGGACTACGACATCTCGCTCACCAGCTGGATCGGCGACTTCGCCGACCCGCTGGCCTTCCTCCAGATGTGGGTGTCGGATTCCAACCTGAACGACGCGCGCTGGAAGGACGCCGAGTTCGACAGGCTGATCGCGGAATCCAACACCCAGGACGGCGCGAAGCGCGCGGCGACCCTGGCGAAGGCCGAGGCCCTGCTGCTCGGGAGCGCCGCGGTCATGCCGATCTACCACAGCCTCGCCATCAACCTGGTCAACCCGGAGGTGGTCGACGGCTGGTTCGACAACGTGCTCGACATCCATCCCTTCAAGGCGATGGGCTTCGGCTCGTGGCGGCCCATGCCGGGCGTCGCCTCGGGCGGCGCGTCAACCGGACCGGCTTTCGAGCTAGCCTCACGCTGAAGGAGCCTCCCGTGCGCAAGGTCTTCTCCTCGCTCATCTACGCTTTCGTCGCCCTGCCCGTGCTGCTCGGGGCGCTCTTCCTCGCGGGCGCCTCGCCGCGCCTGCTCGATCGCGACACCTGGACCGAAGCCCTCGGCGACGAGCGGCTCTGGACCGCCGTCCGCGCCTTCGAGCCGCCGGCAGCGGAGCTCGAGCGGGCGGCCGCCGAGCTGCCCTCCGGCGCGAGGGTCGATGCGCGCCTCCTGTGGAACGCCGCGCGCGAGGAGCTGCCCTGGGACGATCTCAGGGTCCAGACCCTCAATACCTTCACGGACTTTTGGGACGAAGCCCGGGGCGCCGGGAACGACGACATGGTCCGGATCGAGCCCTTCCGGCTCATCCTCGAAAACAGGGCCGACAGGATAGCGGCGAATTATGCGGCCGGCCTCGCGCCTGCCGCTCCCGGAACCGCGAGCGATCCGACGGATCTTACGGTACTGCCGGCCGGCGCGAGCGCGCAGGCCGTGGCGCGCGCGCTCGAGGCGGCGCTCCTCGAGGGCATAGGACGCATCCCCGACTCGGTGCCCATCGAGGTCGCGGGCTCCCCCGTGGCCGACCTGGCCGCGGCCCGCCAGGGTCTCGGGACCGCTTCGCGCGCGTCGCTATTCGCGGGTGCCGCACTCTGGATCGGCCTCGCGTTCGCGGCGTACGGAGCCTGGTCGCGGAGGATCCGCTGGCTCGGCACCACGCTGGCGATACCCGGCGGCATCGTGCTCGGAACGGGGCTGCTCCTCCGCCTGCCCCTCGAGGCGGCGCTCTCGGGCGCCCTCCGCTCTCCGGAACTGGCCGCCATGCTGAGCGGCCCGGCCGCCGAGGGGCTTGCCGCCTGGGCGCGGGAACTGGCCTCGCTCGTGTCGAACGGCTTCATCGTATCGGGCGGCGTAGCGAGCGCGATCGCGGCGGTCGCCCTCGGGGCCTCGCGCCCGATCGAGGCCGCCGAGCGCGGGGAGGACGAGTGAGCCCGGACGAAACCTCGCCCCTGTCCCTGCTCCGGAGCCTCGGCTTTCCCGAGCTCACCCTACACCGCGCCTTCGGGCACTTCGACTTCACGCGCTCCGGCAGGCGCATCCTCGTAATCGGGCCGATGGGTTCGGGAAAGACCGAGTTCTCGGCCCGCATGTGGCGCGACAGCCGCGTAGCCCTGCGAAAGGGCCCCGCGGTGGCCGCGCGCACCAGCACCGACGGCGCGGACCGCCGCGAGCTCTTCTTCGTGCGCTCCGTGCTCGACCTCGGGCGCTTCAAGGACTACCCGACGGACGCCCTGGCCTACCGCGGCGGCTTCGAGCGCCTCGGCGAGCGCATCGCGAGCGTGCGCGATTCCTTCGAGCTCGAGAGCGTCATCGCGTCCCATCCGGAGGTAGGCACCTTCGTGGTCGACGAGGCCGCCTTCTATGACGAACGCATCGCCTACCTG
Source organism: Spirochaetota bacterium (assembly GCA_022703215.1). GTDB lineage: Bacteria > Spirochaetota > Spirochaetia > Treponematales > UBA12059 > JAFGNN01. Next base: position 25,043 of record JAKLEE010000006.1, read on the forward strand.
ATGCGGAACGAGTCGGAACGGCGCGGCCTCGTGTTCGTGCTGCCCACCCTGGTGCTCAACTTCCGCAAGGAGATTTTCAACCAGACCGCGCGCCTGCTGCTCGACACGGCGACCGACGTCTTCCCCCTGACCGCCTACTGCGAGCACCCCGACTGCGTCGCTGACTCGCTCTACACCTACCGCTATTACCTGGTGGACGGGGTCGAGTGCCCCGCGCTCTACTTCGACCCGCTGATCATCGTTGGCGGCGACTCCACGCGCGACGACGGAAGGGAGCCCAACTACTGCACGCGCTGCGACGCGCACCACCACCTGCCGGGCAAGGAATACACCTTCTTCACGCTGAAGCCGCTCGGTGAGCTGGCGGCGCGCGGCGACGCCAAGCCGCTCCTTGCCGAACTCGCCGCCATCGCCGGGGATATCGGACGCTCGCGCCTCGCCGCGTCCCTGCGCAAGGCCCGGAACGACGCGGGCGACGTCCCGGACCTCGACGCGCTCCGGGTGCCCTGCATCGCCGAACGGGCGCTCGTGTACCTCTTCGCGGAGCAGAACCTCCTGCCGGTGGACCTGCTCCGGAGCATTGTCGACGACCTCGGGCTCGACCGCGAGTTCCTCCGGAAACGGCTCGCCGACAACCGGAGGCCCGTGGAGCTCTAGCAATCTTCCGCCCGCCGTCGCGCGGGCGTACGCGCGCGGGGCAGCCTTCGGAGGACCAGGGCGCGGCCGCTTTTTTCCGGCCGCGCACCCCGCTTCGTGCTAGGATGATCAGTGCCTCCACAACTCAAAAGTGGTCCAAATCAAGAGCTGACGGAGACGAGCGATGGGCATGTTCGCGTCCCTGCTTTCGGAAGAGTCCAAGCGCGGAGAGCGCGCCTCGTATTTCATCCGCTGGGGCATGATCGTCTTCCTCGCGGTCATGGCGGGCATCCAGCTCGCCGACCCCGTCCAGGCGGATGCCGGCCGCTGGGGCTTCGTCAACATCGCGGCGGCCGTCGCCTGGAACCTCGGCATACTCCCCCTGGTCATCCGGAAGCGCTACCCGACCTGGCTCCGCTGGGTTTCGGTCAGCATCGACGTCCTGCTCGTGAGCGCGAGCATCCTGACCACGACGCTCTTCATGCACCCGTCAGGCGCCTCGACCACCGCCATATCGCTGCTCTACCCCGTGGTGATCCTGGTGGCCGCGTACCGCCACGATCGGCGCCTCGTCGTCTACGCCACATTGCTCGCCCTCGCGAGCTACAACGCCGTCTACTGGAGCACCGCCTCCTCCATCCCACCCGAACTTTACGAGTACGCTCCGCACGCGAAGTCGTCCGGACAGTTCTACCGGAGCATGTACATCCTGCTCTTCGGCGCGGGACTCCTCTACATCCCGTCGACGATAGAGCGACTGCTCAAGCGGCAGCAGACCGCCTTCGACGCCGCCACCGAAAAGTACCAGGCCATGGCGGCCACGCTCCTCGGCGAGGTCGGCAAGCTCAGGGAAACGGGTTCACGCCTCTCGGCCGAGATGGGCGCGGCCCACGCCGCCGTTCACGGCATCGGCGCCATGCTCGAGGATTCGCGGTTGAAGGTGGCGGGGCAGATCGAGCTGGGCAGGCGGCTCGCGGGCCTCATGGATTCGATGAACGCGTTTTCGGCCGAGCTCGAGCTCCTGATCCGCGAGCAAGCCTCTGCCGTAACCGAGACCGCCGCCTCGACCGAGCAGATGATCGGCAACATCGGCTCGATCGAGCGCCACGTGGGCGAGACCAAGTCCGGCGTCGAGTCGCTCATGACGAACAGCGAGGAAGGCCGGGCCAAGCTCGACGAGGTGCTCTCGGCCATCGAGGCGATCGCGGAAAAGAGCCGCGGCATGCTGGACGCGGTGGAGCTCATTTCGGGTATCGCCGGAACCACCAACCTGCTGGCCATGAACGCGGCCATCGAGGCGGCGCACGCCGGCGACGCCGGGCGCGGGTTCTCCGTGGTCGCGGACGAGATCCGCAAGCTGGCGGAACAGACCGCCTCGCAGTCGCGCGAGATCGCCGCCGAGCTCGGGGCCATCAAGGACTCGATCGACAGGGCGGTGGCGTCGTCGGGCAGCGCGAGTTCGTCGTTCCAGCTGGTGCTCGAGGGAGTCAGGGCGGTGGCGGACCACATGACCGAGGTCGGACACGCCATGCGCGAGCAGGCCGCGGGCTCGGCCCAGATATCCGAGGCGATGCGGGACATGCATGAGGCGACCGCGAAGGTGCGTGAAGGCGCCCTGTTCCTTCGGGAGAAATCCGGCACGCTTTCCACGGCCTCGAGCGACCTGTCCGAGGGCAACGCCGCCATCAGCGCCGACATGGAGGGCGTTGCGGTCGAGAGCGCCCGCATCGAAGCCGCAACCAAGACGGTACTGGAGCTCGCGGAGGCGAACGAGCGCTTCGTCGGGCGCATCGGCGCCGAGGTCGGCGCGTTCAAGGTCGTTTCCGACTAGGACGCGGCGGGACGAAGCCTCAGGGGAAAAGTCGGCGCTCGAGATCCTTGAGCTTGCCGCCCGAACCGAGCGTCGACTCGAGCGCGGCCAGGAAGAGGAAGGGCGTCACGCCTGAACGCGCGGCCCGTTCGGCCAAGAGGGCCAGCTCGTCAAAGTCCCCGACCTTGAGCCTGGAGGCTGCCACCGCCAAAGCCGCCCGGCCGGCCTCGGCCGGCGAAAAGGCGATGGAGGCGCGCAGCGTCGCGGCAGCGGTCAGCGCCGCCGCGGCACGTTCAGGGCTGGCTTTCGCAGATCGGGTCCAGGAGGCCACAGCCTCCACCGCATCGAGCCCGATGCCGTTCCGCATGGCGAGAGCCGCCGACACGTAGAAGCCGGCGGACTTGGCGGCGGGCGGCCAGTCGGGACCGAGCGAGCGTGCGAGCGCGGTCCAACGCTCGGCGTCGGCCTCGAGGGCCTCGGCAGCCGTCTCGGGCGAGGCGCTCTTCGCGGCGGCTTCCCTCAGGCGGATGTGGAACGCCTCGGCAGGCGCCCCGGCCTCGATGGCCGGAGCGGCCGCGGCGAGCAGCCGATACCGCACGGGAAAAAAGCTCGAAACCTCGCGGGAAGTCTCGAGCCAGCGTCCGAACGACTCTATGGCGGCGGAGCCCGGTCCGGTCCGCGTATCCGCACCCGCACCTGCACTCGTATCCGCACCCGCGCCCGCGCCCGCACCCGAGAGGGATCCGCCGCTCCGGTCGGTCAAGCCGCTCCCCGGAGCCGCCGGCGGGGAAGCGGCGCCTGGCGGGGCGCCGCCGGGCGTCGGGATCTTCGTGCCGCCCGATCCGCCCTGAGCCGCCAGCGCGGCGGCGAAAAACAGGGAGAGGCAGAATGTCACGGCCTTATGCCAGTCGATTCGCTTCATGACCTTGAAAACCTCCGAACTCCGGATCGTACACAAGGGCGGATGGGCGCGCGCTTACAACGAGATGGTCGAGACGCCACCGCCGAGACCGTCATCGAGAGCCTGCCCGGCCTCGGGATCCGGCATCCAGCGCTCGCCGTCTATCAGGAAGATATAGGCATACGAGGCGCCCTTGCGGAGCGGCACCGTGATGGACCAGGTTCCGGACGCGTCGCGCTCGAGGGCGTAGCCTTCGCCCGTCCAGTCGTTGAAATCGGCGGCCAGGCGGACCTCGTTCGCCTCGGGGGCTTCCAGCACGAAACGCACCTGCGTTGAGGCGCGGTCGCCGATGACGGCGAGGGTCGCCAGCGAAGACAGCACCGCGACAAGCGCGGCGGCCGCGACGTAACGCACGAGCCTTGAACGGACGAAGGCCGGGAACGCGAGTACGGCGGGAGCGCGGTCGGGAGCGCCGAGGACGCGCAGCCTGGCCATGACGGCCTCGGCGCTCCGGGCGGCCCGTTCGGGTTCTCGCTCGAAAAGCTGTTCGCGCTCGGACTGCTTCATATACCACCTCTACCCTTCGCGGGACTCTCCGGTTGCGGGCGCTTTTCGAGCAGGGCCGCCAGTTCCTTCCTGGCCCGGAAGAGGCGCGACTTGACCGCCTCTTCCCCGAGTCCGAGAGTCTCGGCCACCTCAGCCACCGGAAGGCCGCCGAAATAGTAAAGCTCGACGGGAGCCCGGCGCTCGGCGGGAAGGGCGCCGAGCGCGGAACGAAGCGCCTCGGCGTCGAGGGCGGCAAGCGCGAACTCCTCCGGTCCTTGACTTCTCGGATCCGCGAGCTCGTCGAGCGTATCCTCGCCGTCCGCGGCGCGCGCGAAACGCGGCAGGCCGGCGCGGACCTTGTAACGGCTTCGAACGCGGTTGGCGGCGATGGCAAACAGCCAGGATCGGAAGCTTCGCTCCAGATCGAAGGAGCGCAAGGAGCGGAATGCGCGCACGAACACGTCCTGCACGGCGTCCTCGGCGTCCTCTCGGTCGCCGAGCCGGGCCGCGCAGAAGCGGTAGACTGCATCGGAATAGCGGTCCACGAGGCCCCTGAAGGCTTCCACCTCGCCGGCGAGCACGCGCGAGGCGAGGTCGGCGTCATCCGACCCGGTTTCCATGGAGGAGAGATATAGCACGCGGACGGCGGAAAAATCAGGGGCGGGGCATGGCGCCGGTTTCAAGCTCTGTCCCCGATTTCCCTGTCCCCGATTTCCCTGTACCCGATTTACGGCAACCGGAAGCGCCTGGCAGTGGTAACCCACGGCGTACACCTACCGGATGCCGCGCCCCGCGCGGAAAGCCGGACCTGCGGAGGTATGAACATGAAGAAGCTGATGATCGTCATCGCGTTGCTTGCCGCCGGAACCATGGCCTTCGCCATGGGGGCCCGCGAAGACATGAGCGAGGAGGAGGCCCTGGCCCGCATCGACGCGAAGATCGCCGAGCTCGGCCTGACGCTCGAGGACGCGGGCGCGGCGAAAGAGGCCTTCCTCGCCATCGAAGCCGCGGGCGTCCGCTTGCGCGAGGCTCTCAGCCTGACGGAAGAGAGCCTGGAGGAAGGGCTGCGCGCCGGGGACATGCTCCAGCTCGCAGAGCAGGTCCGGGAACGGATCAAGACCGGCGACAGCGCCGAGCAGCTCAAGGAGATGATCCGCGAGCGCATCCGCACCGCGACCAGGGCTGGCGGCAACGGGAACGGCCAGGCGCCCGGCGGCGCAGAAGGAGCTGGCGCCGCAGCTGGCCCCGCGGCTGGTGCCGGGCCGGGCGTCGGACTCAGGCCGTAAACGGACTCGGCGGTTTCACCTCGGGCGGAAGGCCGTCGCGCGCGGGAGCGACGGCCTTTTCATGCTCCGCCGAGCAGGGCGGCCGCCATCGTCAAGAAAGCCTCGAGCGCGGCCGCGTCGGAAAAGGCGGCCTGGACCTGGGTCGGTCCTCCGCCACCCTTCCCTCCAGAAGCCGCGATCACGGGCTTGAGGCGCTCGCCGAGGCGGGATTCGACCGAGGGCGCTGCCGCCACCGCCTTCAAATCCGCCATCGAGGCTCCGATTACCGGGGAACCGAGCCTGAGGCTGATGGCCTTGACGGTCTCCAGAATTTCGGCGAACGGCCGATCCGCCCACCGGAAAACGCGGCAGCCACTTCCTTCCTCCCCGGCATCCTTGGACGCGAGCTCCGCCTCGAGCGCCGCGCGTTCGCGCACCATCGAAGCGCGAGAAGCCTCGAGCGCGGAAAGCCGTTCCTTCTGCTGGAGAGCCTTTTCGGGCAGCTCTGTCTCGGAGCAGCCGAAGGTACGGGCCAATTCGCGGCCGAGCCCAGACAGGCGCTTCCAGTCGGCGAGCGCGCGGTCGCCGGCCAGGAAGTAGACGCGGGTCATGCCCTTGTACTTTTCGGCCTTGATAATCCGGAACGCGCGGATCCGTCCCGTGTGCGCCAGGTGGGTGCCGCAGCAGGGCGAAAAGTCGAGGCCGTCGATCTCGACGATGCGCAGGACCGACTCGCCCGCGGGCGGCTTCTTGCGGAGGGGGAAGTCTTCGACGTTCCCGGGCGGACAGACGTGTACGCGCACCGGATACTCGTCGAGGATGACGCGATCGATCTCGGCTTCGACCGCCGCGATGTCGGTCGCGTCCATGGCGGGGAGGTCGACGTCGATGGAGGAATAGTCCTCGCCGAGGTGGAAGGAAACGGTGGCTCCACCGAGGAGGCGCAGCGTGACGGCCGAAAGCAGGTGCTGGGCCGTGTGCTGCTGGGCGTGATCGCGGCGTCGCGCCGAGTCGAGCAGGCAGTTCACCGATTCCGCGCCTTCGGGCAGGGGCCGCTCGAGAACCAGCGCGATCTCGTCCCCCAGCTCCACCGCGTCCACGATGGGAATGCCGTCGACGAAGCCACGGTCGGCGGGCTGACCGCCGCCTTCGGGGTAGAATACCGAATCGGCGAGGACCACCGCCGGTCTCCCGTCCATATCGAGGCGCCGCGTGACCCGGGTGACGATTTCGTCGAGTCCCGGCCGTTCGTAGTAGAGCTGCGTGGTTGCCATGGCGGCATGATAACGCGCACAACGTCGAGGGGTCAAAGGTTGCTTCGCGCGAGCGCGGCGAGGGGCATTATCCAAGCCGGCTTGAGCGGGTCCTGGTGAGCTGAAACACACCCCACTCACGCAAGCTCGCTTTCGGGGCCGCGTTTCCGCTCAGCACCCGCCGCTCGACCATCCTCGAACAAGAGGTAGCCGGGTTTGCGCCAGCACTCCGCTGATCCGGCGAAGCGCCTCGCGGGACCCGGCAGCGCATGCTCGCGTTCCTTCTTCCCCCGGAAATGCGGCGTGCTGGGCACCCGACCCAGCGAAGCGCCTCGCGAAATCCGGCGGCGCGGGGGGTGGCGCGGGGAAACGCACTTCCGAAGCGCGGCGGAGGGAGCGTGTTTCCCCGCGACAGAACCCCCGCGGACCGGTTATGGGAAGGTTCTTCGCCGCGCGGCGTGGAGGGTAGGGAGCTAGGCCCGCTAGCGGATGTCGAAGTAGCGCCGCTCGATGGCAGCCACCCGGTCCGCCGCGTCCTGCCACCAGGCACTCTCGGGGAACTCGTCGCGGACGCGCTTGTAGGCGGCATGAGCCTTTCGGATATCGCGCAGGGGACCGGGTTCCTCGTAGACGCGGCCGAGCAGGTACCAAGGCTCGTCGCCCGAGTTCGGATAGAGCGACACGAGGCGCTCGAGGCTCCGGCGCGCATTCTCGAGGCGGCCTGCGGCCATTTCGTCGCGGGCGAAGCGGAGCAGGTCGCCGTGCGAGTCAGAGGCAGGCGCGTTGGCGGCGGCACTCGGGGAAGCCGCGGCGGGGACAGAGCCCGCAGTGGGGACAGAGCCCGCAGTGGGGACAGAGCCCGTGCTAGCGGCGCCGGGAACCACGCCCGAAGCCGCAGTGGGGACAGAGCCCGTGCTTGCGGCGCCGGGAACCACGCCCGAAGCCACGGCGGGGACAGAGCCCGCGGCGGCGGCCGGGGGAACCACGCCCGAAGCCGCGGCGGGGACAGAGCCCGCGCTTGGAGTGACA
>JAKLEE010000060.1 GCA_022703215.1 Spirochaetota bacterium
GTGCGGCCGATCTTCTCGCTTTTCTACCCGGAGCTCGCGCGTTTCGTGCAGCCCCTGTCCGGGGAGTACGCGGGCAGGCGCGAGCTGCTCGAACGGCTGCCCTTCTCCGTCGGGTACGGCGTGGAACTCGGCCACCTCATCGACATATTCAGGCAGTTCGGCATCGGCGCCATGGCGCAGGTGGATCTCGACCTTCGCATCCACAGGAACCAGAGCGTCGAAGCCCTCGGCCGCATGGCCTTCGGCATCCTCGAGACCTTCCTCGCCCGCGCGCGCCGGTACGGAGACGTGGAGGCGCTCCGCGAACTCGAGCGCGAGCACGTGGCGCTCCGGACCGACGGAGAGCGCCATCGGGTCGAGATGACCGGGATCCCCTCGGTCGAACGCCCGCCCATGATAGAGCTGCCCGAGTACCGGGCGAAATTCGGGCGGCCGGACCCGGCCGCGACGGGTGGCGGCTGAGGCTCCGAACCGGGCGCTCGCGGACGGAACCGGTTCAGCCGGAAGCCGACGCGCGTCGCCCGTCGCGCGTCGCCAGGAGTATCCCCGCCAGCACGAGGATTCCCGCGCCGACATGGGCGGGTCCCACCGCTTCGCCGAGGAAGGCCCAGGCGGTGAAACCGGAGAAAACCGGCAGCGAATAGTAGACGAGGCCGGCCTTCGTGGCGCCGACCAGCTCGATGGCCTTGTTCCAGGCCACGAAGGCCGCGAGCGAGGCGCCGAGCCCGACGTAGAGCACCGCGCCCGCGATGCTCCAGTCGGCCTCGATCGGCGGCGACGAAAGGCGCTCGATGACGAAGGCCGGCGCGAGGAAGGCGAGTCCCGCCGCGAAGCTCGCGAACTGGAACGACGTGACGCTCAGCGCTTTCGGTCTCGCGCGCACCAGGATGCTGTACGCCGCGAAGACCACGGATGCGAGCAGCATGACGAGGTCGCCGGGTGCGAAGGAAAGCGCGAGCAGGGCAGCAGGCTTTCCGTCCGCGAGGAGCAGCGCAACGCCGGCGAGGACTATCGCGAGCCCGGCGACCCTCCGCGCGGGAATGCGCTCCCCGAAGAGGAAGCGCGAAAAGACCATGATGAAGATCGGGAAGGTGATCGAGATGAGGCCGAGGTTAAGCGCGGCCGTCGTGCGTCCCGCGACGTAGACCAGGGTCGTGAAGAGGGCGACTCCGAGGAAGCCCGTGGCCGCGACGTGGAGGAGCGAGCCGCGGAGCGCCGCCCGTTCGCGAACGAGGACCGGCAGCGCGAAAGGCGCGAAGGCCGCCACGGCCAGAAGCCAGCGCAAGGTCGCGAGCGTCACGGGCGGTACGGCGCCCTTGAACGCCCTGGCCACGAGCATGTTGCCCGACCAGAGGGCCGTCGCGAGCAGGGCGAAAAGGTAGCCGAGGGGCTTTCCGCCCGGTGTCGCGTTTCCCGACAGTCCTGTCATGCGCTTCCTCCTCCGGACGGGGGGTCCGGTACAGCATACCGGAAAGCGCAAGACTGGCAAGGGTCCGCCAGTGGTCGCGCGTGACTCGCGGGATCGAGGGAGTCAGCGGCCGTCACCGCGCCGCGCGCGATCCTTGGCTCAGGCGCCCGCATCCGCCCGAGCCGCCGCCTCGACGCGCGAAGGCCCGGGATCCGTCTCGCCGCCCGGAAGTTCCGGGGTTTCCTTCCCGTGTCCGTTCTCCTCGATCTTCATGATGGCCGGGATGGTCGTGGCGACGAGCGTGACGGCGACGCAGACCACGCCGCCCGCGAGGTACCAGGTGCGGATGCCGAGCAGGTCGGAGATCGGCCCGGCCGCGAGAAGGCTCAGCGGCATCATGGCGGTGGCTCCGGCGCCGAGCAGCGAGAAGACGCGCCCCTGCATGTCCTTGTCGATCGCCGACTGGAAGATGGCGTTGAGGGGACCGTTCGCGAAGACCTGGGCGAAGCCGGTCAGGAAGCAGCCCGCGAGGAGGAGCGGAAAGGCGGACGCGGGGGCGAAGCCCATGAGAAAGATGCCCGCCCCGATGCCCACGATGCCGGAGAGCGAGGTCGCGATCCGCCTCCTGAATCCGCCCCAGGCGGAGAGGATGAGCCCGCCCGAGATGACGCCTGCGCCCATCAGGGTTTCGGTCCACGCCAGCTCGAGAGCGCCCTTTCCGAAGCTGCCGGTCACGAGGATCGGCATGAGCGAGCCCGCGGGGGCGATGAGGAAGTTGAGCAGCATGGCGAGGAGGATGACCGCGAAGAGGCCGGGCCACTTGACGACGTAGGCAAGGCCCGCCTTGAGGTCGTGGAGGTAGCCCGGCGCGCCGCCTGCGGAGCCTGCTGCGTCGGCCCGGCGCGGCGGCGCGGGAATGCGGATGAAGAGCAGGGGCACGACCGCGAGCGCCGCGGTGGCCAGGTCGATGGCCAGCACCCCGTGGGTGGGCAGTGCCATGACCAGCAGGGCGCCGAGCGGCGGCGAGACGATGTTCATGACGCCGTGGAGGGTTTGGTTGAGGCCGCCGACGCGCGCGAGGTGTCGTTCCGGCACGAGGAGGCTCGTCGAGGCGGCCATGGCCGGTCCGTGGAACGCGCCGCCGAGCGAGCGGACGGCGAGGATCGCGAAGACGTGCCAGAGCTCGACCCGGTCGAAGGCGAAGAGCAGCATCAGGACGCCTGTGGCCAGCGCGATCGCGGAGTCGGAGACGATCATGATGCGGCGGCGCTCGAGCCGGTCCACGAGCGGCCCGATGAAGGGGCCGAGCACGATCTGCGGCAGCAGGGCGACCAGGGTGGCCGTGGCGAGCACCGTGGCGGAGCCCGTCTCGCGCGTCATCCACCAGACGAGCGCGAACTGCACGAGCGACGAGCCGAGGAGGGAGAACGCCTGCCCTCCCCAGATGAGGAAAAAGCGCGGCGCCCAGCGGGCATCCCCGCGATCGGGTGAAGAGTCCATGGTTTTCTCCCGCCCGACCGCGTTCACGGATTCAAGGTCCCCATGCGGGCGACCCCCGCGGCGATCCAGGGCTCATGCCCTGGAAGCGCAGCTCCTCGCGGCCGGCTCCGGTGAATCTAGCACCGGAGCGCGACTCGGGGAAAGGGAAAAAACCGCAAGCCCGAATCGCCGCTTCAGAGGGCGGCGGAGACCGCGCTCCAGCGCCACGCCTCGGGGAGCGCGGCGTCGGCCCAGCCGAAGCGCCATGCGAGCGCCGCGGCGACGAGCAGCGCCAGGACGAGGAAGAACGCGACGCGTGGCCAGGGGCTCTTTTTCTCGGCGAAGGGATCGGCCATAGACGGCAGGGTTCCCGGCGGCAGGGAGGCGCAGGACGTAAGCGAGGCGCCGAAGGGGATGTTGATGCGGGCGCGCGTATTGATGGCCCAGCCGTTAGCGTCGAGGATGGGACCGAGGTTCCGCTTGCGGAGCTTGAGCGAGGCGAGGATCATCGACGGCCCGGAGATCAGGAGCAGGATGCCCGCGATGCCGAGGGGAAGGAAAAAGCCGAGCCCGAAGAGCGCGTCCATGAAACCGGCAAGCAGGGCGCTGATGCCGCCCAGGGCGGTGCCGACGAGGGCGATGGCGCCGAGGTCGAATTTTTTTGCGGGCGCCGCGGCCGCGGCCGCAACCGGGGCTCCTTCGCCCGCCTTGTCCGCGTTCGCCACTTTCTCCGCCGTCGAGGAAAGGCGCTGGTCGGATTTCTCGTCGGCCGCCCTGGCGCGCTTGGCCACCTGCTCCTCGACCATGCGCACGAGCTTCTTGTAGGGCAGCCAGAACGCCTCGCGGACGCTGATCGGGTTCTGCACGAGCCGCGTTATCGTCGCGTCCCAGTCCTTCCCTTCCTTGTCCACGAAGATGCCGTTCCGTCCGACGATCAGGTTGTCGGAGTCGCCGTTGGTGAAGGCGGCGACGATCTTCCGGCGCGCGCCGCCGGGACGCGAGAGCTCGCAGTAGGCCAGGAAGGCGCCCGAGAGCGCGGCCAGGGAGGCGTGCCTGCCTTCGTCGAGGACGTCGACGCAGAGCGAGCAGGCGCGGGCGTCGAGGTAGAGCGTGCCGGACTGGAACGCGCCGCCGCGGCCGCCGTAGAACGCGGCGAAGTTGACGTAGTTCTCGAGTATGGATTTGAGGTCGCGCCTGTAGCGGAGGAGGCGTTCGAGCGCGGCGAGCGGGATGCGCTCTGCGGCGACGCGGGCGTCTTCCTCGAAGAGCGCGGCCACTGCGGCGCCGGCGGCGTCGGATGAGAGCCGCTCCAGGAGCGCGGGCGCCAGGTCCGGGGCGGCCGGACGCGCGGCCAGCCAGGCGCCGAACGGCGCGAGCCCGTCCTTGAGGGTGGACCAGTCCGCCTCGGACAGTTCCGCCCTCTGGCCGAGGAGCGGCTTGACCGCGCTTTCGCGGAAGGCCCGGAGCGCCGCGGCGTAGGCGGGGTTCAGCGCGCCTTCGAGCGGCAGCGCGCGTCCGGGTGCGGCTTCCGCGAGCGGCAGTCTCGCGAGCTCGGCGGATCCGTGCGAGAGGACGCCCGATGCGAGCGCGCGGTAGGTCTCGGCGTCGAGGTTGACCGCGGCCGCGGCCTTGGGGTCGAAGGCCGCCAGGCGGCAACGGGTGAAGAAATCCTCGATTTTGTCGCGGACCGCCGCGGTGACGCTCCAGGCGGTCTCGGTGGCGGCTCCGAGCTGCGCCACCGCCTGTTCCGATCCGCGCGCGCGCCACGCGAGGAAATCCCTGGTCGCGGCGACGAAGCCGTCCCAGGTTCCCTTGTCGATACCGGCGCGGCCGCGCGAGTCGGGGCGGCCGACGAGCTTCGCCAGTTCCGCGAGGTCCGCCGCGAGTGCCGGGTCCCGCGCGGCCTCGGGCGCGAGTAGCCCCTCGCCCGCCGCCGGAGCCTTGGCGAGGACTTTCCGCCGCTCCGCCAGGTCCGCGGGCGAAAGCGCGGCGGCGTCCTTCCTGCCGAGCCCCGCGAGAAGGGCGCGGGCGGCCTCGAGCGCGTCCGCGTCCGCGAGGTTCGCGAGGGCGATGGAATCGCCGGCTTCAAGGAGGCAGTCGAGCGACTTGAAGGCGCTCCGGCAGAGCCGCACCGCGCCGAGGAGCTCTTCGGGCCGGATCCGGCCGTCGCCGTCGGAGTCGAGCAGGGCGAGCGTCTCCGGGTCGATCGAGGTGCCGTTCACCGGCATGGCGAGCGCCATCCAGAGCTTCAGGTCCAGTTCCCCGAGGCGCGCGATGTCTTCGCCGTTCCGCAGCAGCACCTGGTCGACACCGCCCGAGCGGAAGAACCTGAAATGGTGGCCCGATTGCCTGTCCTCGCGTCGTTTCGCCATGGTTCGTTCTCCTTCGACTATTGAACTGTCCGGGGCGCCGGCGGGGCGCCCGGTGTCCAGCATAGGTCGAGGGAGGCAAGGTGGCAAGGAAGCGCGCGCTTTCCGGGGCGGTGCCCGGAACGGAGCCGGAACCGCACGCGGCCGCTTGCGACGGAAGCCCCTGCGCGCTACCATCGCCTCCGCGCGGCCCGGCGCCGCGAAAGGAAAAGATACGGTGAATTTAAGGCGTATCGCGGGCTGGTTCCTCATCGGCCTCGGGCTGGCCAACATCGCCAATTTCATGGCGCCGAAACCCATCCCAACAGTAGGCGCGGGCGCGTTCATCGCGGGCGGCCTGCTCATCGTCGCCGGCCTCGCGGTCAACGGGTTAGGCCCGGCCCTGGCCGAGCGGATCCGCCTCCTCCTCCGCTCGGAAACCGCCCCCAGAAAGGCGGTGCCGCGCCCGATCGACCCGCTTTTGCCCGTGCGCATCCTTAAGCTCGCCGAAAAGCGCTCGGGGAAGCTCACGGTCAGCGTCACGGCCATGTCGCTCGAGATCGGGCTCGACCAGGCCCAGGCCGGCCTCGAGGAGCTCGAGCGCCGCGGCGCCGCGAGCTCCGAGATCGACGAGGAAACCGGGCTCATGGCCTGGCGCTTCCCCGAATTCCTCCCGCCCTCCGGGAACTGAAGGCGGGCGCGCGCCGACATGATTGAAATCCGCGAACTCAGGAAATCCTACCGCATCCGCGAGCGGCGGGCCGGCCCCGGCGCCGCGCTCGCCTCGCTCGTCCGCCCCGCATGGCGCGAGGTGGAGGCGCTCGCGGGCGTGAGCTTTTCCCTGTCGCCCGGCGAGATCGTCGGCTACATCGGCCCGAACGGCGCGGGCAAGTCCACCACCATCAAGGTGATGAGCGGCATCCTCGTGCCGGACTCAGGGGTCTGCGTCATAAAGGGCCGAGTCCCGTGGAAGGAGCGAAAGGCCCACGTCGCCGGCATCGGCGCGGTGTTCGGCCAGCGCACCCAGCTCTGGTGGGACGTGCCGGTCGCCGAATCGTTCGAGCTGCTGCGCGCCATCTACCGCATCGAGCGCGGCACCTTCCGGAAACGCCACGACGAGCTCGTCGAGGCCCTCGGCGCAGGCGGGCTGCTCGGGAGCCCCGCGCGCTCGCTCTCGCTCGGGCAGCGCATGCGCTGCGAGCTCGTCGCGAGCCTCCTCCACGGGCCCGACCTGCTTTTCCTCGACGAGCCCACCATCGGCCTCGACGCCGTCTCCAAGCTGGCCGTGCGCGACTTCATCGCCCGCGAGAACCGCGAGCGCGGGCTCACCGTCATCCTGACCACCCACGACGTCCACGACATCGAGGCGCTCGCGACGCGCGTCATCCTGATCGGCAGGGGTTCCATACTCTTCGACGGCGGCTTCTCCGAGCTCCTCGCGCCGCACCGCGAGAAGGGCGTCGAGCGGGCGCTCGCGGAGCTCTACGGCGAACTGGGGATCGCGTGAGCGCCTCGGGCGGCGGAATCGCCGCGCCCGTCCGTCCCGGCCCGCTGGCACCCTATCTCGGGCTCTTCCGCATGCGCCTCGTCCGCGGCCTGGCGTACCGGGCAGCCGCGGCCGCCGGCGTCGCCACCCAGTTCTTCTGGGGCTTCATCATGATTTCCGTCTTCCAGGCTTTCGCGCGCGCGGGTTACTCGCCCCTCGACCCGCGCGAGATCGCTTCGTACGTCTGGCTGCAGCAGGCCTTCCTCGTCCTCGTCGTCGTGTGGTTCCGGGACGCGGAACTCATACGGCTCATCACCACGGGCGACGCGGCCTACGAGCTCGTGCGGCCGGTCGACCTCTACGCGCAGTGGTACGCGCGGCTCCTCGGGGGCCGGCTCGCGGGCGCGGCCCTGCGCTCGCTTCCCATCCTGCTCGTCGCGGGACTCTTCCCCGAACCGTGGCGCTTCCACCTGCCGCCGGACCTGGCGCAGGCCGGCCTCGCCTTCGTCGCGCTCGCCCTCGCCGCCGCGCTCACCGTGGCGGTCTCGATGTTCGCCTACATCCTCGCGCTCGTCACGCTCCAGCCCTACGCCGCCTTCATCCTGCTGGCGCCCTTAGCGGAATTCTGCTCCGGGCTCCTCGTCCCCCTGCCCTTCCTGCCCGACGCCCTGCGCCGCGTCCTCGAGTGGCTGCCTTTCCGCGCCATGCTCGACCTGCCCGCGCGCCTCTGGTCCGCCTCGCTCCCGGCGTCCGATTCTCTCCGGCCCTTCGCGCTCGGCCTCGCCTGGCTCCTCGTCCTCGTGCCCCTGGGACGCGCCGCCCTTGCCGCCGCGCTCCGCGCGCGCGACGTGCCGGGAGGCTGAGCGTGGGACTCTGGTTCCGCTACGCCCGCGTCGCCCTCATGGGGCAGTTCTCCAAGCGCTCGAACCTCGTCGTCGTGACGCTGGCGCAGCTCTTCCTGACCCTCTCCGCGCTCGCCGCGGCCCTCGTCCTCTTCGGCCGCTTCGGCACGCTCGCAGGCTACTCGCGCGACGAGGTCCTGCTCCTCTTCGGCATCGCGCAGGTCTCGTTCTCCGTGGTCGAGCTCCTCGCGCGCGGTTTCGACTCATTTTCCGCCATCCTCGCCCAGGGCGAGTTCGACCGCATCCTCGTCCGGCCGCGCGGCACCATCCTCCAGGTGCTCGGCGCGCGGCTCGAATTCTCGCGCCTCGGCCGCGCGCTCGTCGGTGCCCTCATTCTCGCGCACGCGCTGCGCGCCCTCGGTCCCGCCATGGGCTCGGGCGGACCCGCGCTCGCGGCCGCGCGCTATGCCACGGTCGCCAGCATGACGCTCGGATCGGGCGCCATTTTCGCGGGCATCTTCGTGCTCGGCGCGAGCCTCGCCTTCCTTTCGCCCGACGGCCTCGAGGTGGTCAACATCTTCTCCGACGGCGGGCGCGAGATGAGCCAGTACCCGCTCTCGATCTACGACAAGGCCCTGCGCCGCTTCTTCACCTTCGTCGTGCCCTTCGGCTGCGTGAACTGGCTGCCCCTCGAATTCGCGCTCGGCCGCCCCGGCGCGTCGTGGCCGGCCGCCTTCCTTCCCTTCGCGGGCTTCGCCTTCCTGGCGCTGAGCTTCCTCGCCTGGCGCGCGGGCGTGCGCCGTCACGTCTCGACGGGCTCATGATGGCCTGAACCAGCTCTGTCCCCTGATCGAACTTCAAAGGGTCCCCGTCCCGAGTGATCGGAGATTTGCAGGGATGCGCTAAATACATGATGTTTAGGCGTATCCGACGCACGGAGGAAGCATGGAGGATCCGGATTCCGGCCAGAATCCCGAGTATCGATGGCCGGCTAACGCGCGACTATTGCTTTTCCTCCTCGTCTTCGGCATAGCCGCCGGAACCGCCGCCCTCTACGGAGCGGCCAACGAAGACCCGAAGCCGGTCCTCGGAGCCGGAGCGGCCGTGGCCCTCGTCATCGCGATTCTCGTCCCGGCCTTGGGGACGCGCGCGGCTTCAATTGTCACCCTCGCCTTCCTCGCGATCCTCATGACCGTAGGGCTCGCCGTCGGCCGCCGCGCGGGTACCGGCGTGACCTTCTTTTTCCTACCCTCCGTGCTGGTCTTTGCGCTCGAGCATTTCGGCCGGCGCGTAGTCCTCGGCGCGGCGCTCGCGGGCATGCTCTCGCTCGCGGCATGGTTCGCGCTGTTCCGCACCCCCTCGTTCCCGCTCGACGCGGCGGTCAGCCTGCTCGCCTACTACACCCTCTTCGTCATCGCCACGCTCTTCGTGGACGAGGATCTCCGCTTCGCGCGGATGGAGGCCGGCGCGCTCAAGGCCGAGATTAGCCACCGCTTCAACAACAACGTACAGATGCTTCTCGGCCTGCTCTCGCTCGTCGACGCGGGCTCCGGGAAGCCGGGAGCGGCGCCGGGACTTAACCGTTACCTCGAGGCGTTCAAGGCGGGATCCGCCGCGGCGAGCGCGGGACGCAGGCTCGACCTCGCGGATCTCGAAGCCGGCGCCGCCTTCATCAACGCGCGGATCTGCGTCGATGCCCACACCGCCGACTGCGCCGTAACGGCCGGCGGCACGGTCGGCATCGACGCGGCGGTGCCGCTCCACGTCCTCGTCATGGGCCTCGCCCAACGGCTCTCCGGCGCGAGTGAACCGTGGACCTTGGACGTACGGGCGGCGGAAGACGGGTCGGAAGTCGCGCTCTCGGCGACCGGCGCAATCGATCGGCTTCCGTCGAAGCTGCCGTCAGCGGATTCCCTCGATCCGGTGGAGTTCCTCCTGTACGGCTTCGGCGCGGAGCTCGGAGCCTCTTCCGGGAAATGGTCGGCGCGGCTCAGGTTTTCCGCGCCGGTCAGTCCCTTGAGCCGGACCGGATGGGCGCTGCCGCGCCGCGGGCCCTTGCGCGGGTACGGCCTCTTGATCGCGGGCCGCGCGGGCGGGTCCGGCGGCCTCGACAGGGAAAAGACGAGTTCGTTCGCCCTGTTCTCCCTCCTGGTCGGCGTGATATCCACGGCGCTGTGGCTGGCCTCGCTGTCCGGGCTCGGCGGACCGCGGCTCCTGGCGCCGATCCTCGCCGGAGTCTCGTTCGCCTCGATCGCCGTGCTCCGCGTCGCAGGGCATCGGCGCGCGGCGCTTCTCCTCCTCTCCGCGCTCGGGGCCGTCTCCGCGCTCGCCGGCTGGGTACCGACGCCTGGCGCGGAATACGGTAACTACCTCCACCTGGCCATGATCCTCCCGCTCCTCGGCTTCGGGTTCCTCGGAAGACGGGTGGCATCAGTCTTCCTGCTCGTCAGTGCCGCCACCATCGTCCAGTGGCGCCTCCTCTTCCCCGACGCTCCGGGCGGCGGCTCGGGCTTCTCCACCATGCTCGTGGCCCTGGCCACGTATGCGGCGAGCCTCGTCTCCCTTTCGCTCGACCTCGGCCGTTGGTATCTTTCGAAAGGTTCCCTCGCGACCTTGGCCAACCGGCGATACCAGGAAGATCTCGAGATCGTCCAGGCGGCCCACGACGGGACACCCGGAACCGACTCGCCTTCCCGGACCGTGCGGATCCGGATGGCCGCGGCGTTGCTCGCCTCCGTATATGAAGCCGTGCTGTGCCAGGCCGACCAGGCTTCGGTCGACCTTGACCGCGCCGCCGCGACCGCGTACCGGCACCTGGCTCGAACCATGAAAAGACGGTCCCCGCATCCGGAGGAATCAGCCTGCGTCGATGCCGGAGGAAGGCGCGCGGGATCGAGCCTCGATGTCTGGCGGGCGATAGAGGCGCTGTTCGTCATCGGCTGCCTCGATCCGACCGGGGACGCCTGGACCGGAAGCCGGCGTCGGGCGCTCCGGGTCCTCGGGAGCGCGCTGAGCGTCGAGTACGATCCGGGTTCGGTCGGCGCCGGGCAAGAGCGCGTGATCGAGCGATGCGGCGGAACGGTGCGGAACAGGGGAAGATCGCGCGTGATGCGCCTTCCACTCGGCCATCTCGCGACTGCGGCGCGAGCGCTTGCGGCGCTCGGCTGGAGCGACTCCGGTCGCCGCGCAGATCCGCCCCCGGCGTGAGCGGGCATATTCCGGCGTCCCGGTCGCGAGCCCCCCTTCACGCGTCGCCGTCGCGGCGCTAGAGTCGCGGAGTGACCACGCACGCCCCTCTCCGCCTCGCCTCGTTCAACGCGGAAAATTTCTACCTCCTCCTCGACGCCCCGTATTCGCGCGCCGAGATCGAAGCCCTCGACGCGGACGCCTACCGCGCCATGAATTTCTCCATCTACAACCCGAACAAGGAGCGCGCCAAGATAGCCGAGATCGCGCGCCTCATCCTCGAAGGCGATTACGAGCTCGTGGGGCTCTGCGAAGTCGGCGGCCGCGAGACCCTCGAGCACTTCAACCGCGCCTATCTCGGCGGCCGCTACGAGGTCTTCATCCACGAGGAAAACTCGCGCCGCGGCATCTATGTCGGCGCCCTCGCGAAAAAGGGAGCCTTCGAGCGCGTCGACGCGCGCTCCATGCCCGGCGCCTTCTCCCGCAACCTCCTCCGCCTGCGCCTCCGCCTTTCTCGCGAAGGCGGCTCCACCGTGCGCGAGCGGGGCCGGATCGACCTCGAGGTTTTCGTCGTGCACCTCAAGAGCCAGCGCGGCGGCGACCACGGCATCGCGGAACGCGTGCGCGAAGTGGAGGCCCTCGCGGCCATGGTCCCGCGCCGCCGCTGCGTCGTCATGGGCGACTTCAACGGCATCGCCATCCGCGGCATGTCCCAGTTCGAGTACGAACCCTTCCTGGCCCTGCCCTTCCGCGACGTCCTCGAGGCGGTCGGCGTCCCCGCGGACGAACGCCGCACGCATTACTACTTCACCCCCGCGCCGAACCACAGCCAGCTCGACTACATCTTCTGCTCGGAGGACCTCGGCATAACCGAAGCGCGCGCCGTCGAGGACGAGGTGCCGCTCAACCGCGACGAGCGCCGCCACCTTCCCTCGGACCACCTGCTCGTCGAGGCGACGCTAGAGGTGCCGCTCGGATCATGAGGGGCGCGCCGGCGGGCCGCCCGCCCGGCGAAGCGGCCGCCATGATTCCCTCGACGGCCCGCCGTCGGGCTCTCCGCTCCAAGTCCTCGCGCAAGCTCTGTCCCCGCGGCTCTCGGATTCCTGGCGGGCCGCCCGTCCCCGTCGGGGACAGAGCCCGCGCTCCGGTCTTTCCGCTTCGATCCCTCGCGCGAATCCAGGCGCGATGCAAGGATTTGCGGCGCCGGCCATCCGCGCCGCGCCGAATTCGCCAACCGTACGCGGCCGGCCGCCGTCGTAGAGGCTGATGGAAGCCATGGCTGCAGAGAGCACCACCCGAAGCGCCGCGCAGGCCCTCTGGCGGACTATGGAAGCCAGGCTCGAAGTGTACCTCCGCTCCTTCCGCGCGCTCTCCGCGGAGGATCGCGAGGACGCGCTTTCCCGTACGCGGCAGGCCTTCCTCTCCGCGGCGCCCGAAGGCGAAGACGCCGCGCGCGCCTGGGCTTACCGTGTCGCCCGCAACGCGGCCATCGACGCGACGCGCGTCCTGAAGCGCGAAGCCGCCTGGCGCATCGGAGCGCGGCACGATCCGGACGAGGCGCTCGCCGGCGCGGCCTCGCCGCAGCCCGGACCGGAGGGACTCGCCCTGCGCGCGGCGGAACGCGAGTTCGTGCTGAGCTTCCTCGCGACCCTGTCCGACCGCGACCGCGAGCTCCTCCATCTGGCCTTCGCCGAAGATCTCGCCTACCCGCGCATCGCGGAGCTCCTCGATCTCCCGCTCGGCACGGTCAAATGGCGGATCGCGGCGCTGAAGCGGGCCCTGGAGCGGCGCTACCGGAGGGAGATCGGATGAAGATGCGAAGGGTGGAAGACGGACACCAGACGGAACGCCTCCTCAGGGACTTTTACGCCGCTGAAATCGCGGCGTCCGAAAACCGGGTTCCGGCACGGTCCGTG
>JAKLEE010000061.1 GCA_022703215.1 Spirochaetota bacterium
GGCGGACAAATCGCGACCACGGCGCGTGGCCGCGGCGATGGCGGCATCCACCAGCTGACGGAAACCGCCGGCTTCGAATGTCTCCAGCGCGGCCTGGGTGGTGCCGCCGGGCGAGGTCACGCGGTGGCGCAGGACATGGGCCGGTTCGCCGGATTCGGTCAGCATGCGCGCGGCGCCGAAGATGGTCTGCAAGGCCAGCGCGCGGGCGGTCTCGGGCGGCAGGATGCGGATGCGCGCGTCGCTCATGGGGCCAAGATAGCGCGGCGGGCGCTCCGGCGGGAAGGGTCATCGCGGGAGGCGGGACTATTGCGGGGAGGGCGGGGATGGCAAAGCCGAAAGGGACGGCGCGATGGCGCTTCGCGCCATCGCGGCGACGAAGGTCATGCGACGTTCGTCGATCTCCCGGCGCCATCTTTCATGGCTCGAGAATAAAGGAAGGGCCCCCTTTCGGAGGCCCTTCCGGGATGCCGTGGACGGGATCAGAAGCTCAGGCGGGTCTCGATCGAGATGACCGGGATGATCTCCGGGCGGCCGTCCCCGAGGAAGAGGATCTCGCCCGTGGCGGGGTCGCGCGCGGTGGCGGTGCTGAAGAGCACGGCCAGGTCGAGGCCCGGGGCCTTGGGCACCGGCACGACGATCTCGCCTTTGAAGACGGTGTTCTCGTCGAAGAGGGTGACGTCACCGCCCTCGAGCCCGGCCAGGGTACGCACGAACTTGGTGCGCTCGTAGCTGATGGAACCGGCCGCGTCGATGAGGGGGATCAGACCCTTCTTGATGGCGAGCCTGGCCACGAAGTAGTCGTCCGCGACCGCGAGCTGGTCCATGAGCGAACCGCCGGCCTCGGGCGACCAGGGCCAGAAGTAGCCGAAGTCGAAGGTGAGCTTGTCCTTGAGGATGGAACCGCCGCCTTCGCCGTAGATGCCCATGACGGCGGGTTTGAGGTCGCCGTAGGCGATCGGGTCGTCGTAGTACTGCGCGTACTCGACGGCGTAGGCCGTGCGTTTCCGGTCGTAGCCGGAGTCGTAGAAGGCCGGGCGGAAGAGGCCGGTGAAGTAGCGGTACTCGAGGCGCCAGTCGATGAAAAGGATGTTGCCCATGAGGCCGCTCGCGGCGCCCCAGTTGCGGAGCGTCGAGCCGTCCCAGACCAGGCCCGACTGGAGGCCGGCGGTCGCGGTGCCGACGTCGGTCCGGGTGTAGGGCACGGTCAGGGCGCCCTCGGCGAAGAGGCGCGCGGAGAAGATGCCGAGGTCGACGACGGGCAGGTCGAAATCGAGGCCCGCGGAGATGAAGATCGGGTCGCCGACGTCGGCGGCGCTGACGCCGGGCACGGAGGCCTGGTCGAGGGCGCGGGCAGGGCTCCAGTCGACGACGCCCTGGAGGCCGAGGGCCAGGCCGAAGTCCTTGATCGGGCGGGCGTAGAGCCGGCCGCCGTAGATCTCGGGGTAGAGCGCGTCGTTGACGAGGGCTTCGAAGCCCCAGCCGCCAAGGTCGAGGCCGAAGTTGAGGCCGAGCTTGCGCACGGCGGGGAAGTCGGCGTCGTTGGCGTAGTTGCGCACGATGAGGCCGTGGCCGACCGTGAAGTCGGGCACGTTGCCGAGCTTGAAGAAGAACTCGTCCTCCAGGGGCTCGCCGTACTCGAGGTAGCGGAACTTGAGCGCGGTGTCGCGGAGGGCGTCGACGGCGGCCAGGACCGGCTCTTCCTTCCAGCCGTACTCGGCGCCGAAGTCCCACTCGTCGTTGCCGCGCGGCTTGTACCAGTCGGCGGGGTCGAAGAGGTTGGAGGAATAGACGATGGGCAGGTAGAGGGCCGCCTCGAGCTTGCCCAGCTTGATGACGGGCTGGAGGACGGCCTTGGAGTAGGTGACGCCGTCGATGGCGATCGAGCCGATCTCCATGCCGAGGTATTCGCGCATCCACTGGATGAGCGCGCTCTCGACCGCGGGCTCGGCGTCCGGCAGGATGGAGGGCTCGCCTTCGTCGCCGGCTTCGGCGATCGTGCCGTCGTCGGCGGCGGTTCCGTCCCCGGATGCGATATCGGAGCCCGCGCCCGTGCCGGCGTCCGCGCCGATGGCCTTGATGGCGTCGATTTTCAGCTCGTCGATTCCGACGTCGCCGAATTCCGAGGCGAAAAGCTCGGCGGTAAAGGCGGCGGCCTGGAAGCTCGAGGAGAACGCGTCGGCGAACTGGCCGGCGGCGACGCTGAGGGAATCCGTCAGCGAACCGTCCGCGGCGAGGCGCGCGAAGTCGACGAGGCCTTCCTTGACGGTGAGGACGTTCTTTATCCCGTCCTCGAAGGACAGGGTGAAGTCGGTGCCGCGCACGCCGGCGACGGTGGTCGGGGTCTTGACCTCGTACTTGCCGCCCTTGGCCGCGACCGCGCGGATCTTGCCGGCCGCGAGGGCGATGACGTTCGGGTCGGCCGGGGTCGCCCCGAGCTTCTCGAGCCGGATGGTGGTGCCCCTCGCGATCTTGACGAGGGTCTTGTTCGGCACCATGCGGAACTCGGCGGTGGTGTCCGCGCCGGTCTTGATGGTGGATCCGACCGGTACGGAGTCCGCCTCGAGTATGCCGGTGCCGTAGGCGAGCGTGACGCCGTCCGGCGTCACGACGGTGAGCGTCGAGCCGTCCACGAATTCGAGGACGAAGGACGGGGCGGCCGTTCCCGACTGGGCGAAGGCCCCGAGCGGGGCGAACGCGAGGGCGAGGGCCAGGAGCGCAATGACGCGTTTCATGTCCGCATCCTCCCTTAGAACTTGATCGAGCTCGAGAGGCTCGACGTGATGTCGAAGCCGTTCGGGGCTTCGGGATTGTAGGTCAGGTTGTAGATCAGGCTGATGACGGCGGCGCCGGTGTGGTAGTTGACGGCGGCGCCGATGACGGCGTCCTCGGGGCTCACGAGGTCTTTCCAGAAGCTCTCGGCCTTGCCGAGGAAGTACTTGTCGTAGCTGGCGTCGAAGGAGAAGCCGCCGAGGATGCCCTCGGCCAGGCGGAAGGCGCCCTTGAGGTGGGGGTAATCGGCGGGATTCTCGGTCGCGAGCGCCGGGATGCCGGAGAAGGGGCCGTCGAGCGCGGCGCGGAAGACGATCTTCTCCTCGAGCAGCGTGGTGCCGATGGTGGCGAACCAGCCGGCGAAGGCGTCGCCCGAGGGGGCGGCGGCCATGACGTCGGCCTTGACGCCGCGGAACACGTCGTAGTTGGCGTCGAAGTAGACCGGGATGAAGCCGGGACCCATGACGCGGAGCTGCGCGCCGTAGGTGAAGAGCCCGAGCAGCTTGCCGCCCGCGCCGAGCATGTAGCCCCAGCGGCCCTGCGGCTGGACGACGAAGTCGGTGAAGGCCGCCAGGCTGAATATGCCGGAGCCGAGGATGGGCGCGAAGACGTCGGCGCCGTAGACGACGACGCTGTCGATGGTGCCGGGCGTGGTGTCGTACAGGTAGGGCGCCCGGTCGATGACGCCGGTGAGGCCCACCTGCATGGCTTCGACGATGGGGATGCCGGAGGCGGCGAGAGGCCGGACGAAGAAGCGGCCGCCGATCACGTCGAGGCGGGCCACGTTGCCGGTCAGGAACTCGAAGCCGACGAAGGGGAAGCCGAAGAGCGTACCGTCGATTCCCGCTTCGAGGCCGAACACGCGGTACTCGGGCATGAACAGCATGTTCGAGTAGCCGCCGACGATGAAGCCGTCGCCGAGGGTCAGGTCGTCGATGGATCCGAGCTTGGCGTAGAGCGGGTCGCCCTTCTCGCGGTAGCGGACGTACATGAACTTGGGCAGGTAGAGGTCGAGGAAGTTCTTGCCGTTGCCCTGGTAGTCCGGGATCCAGTCGCCGGGGTAGATGCTGATGGCCGTGTCCGGATCCGGATAGAGCTTGAACCTGACGGACAGGTCGATGCCGATGCCGAAGTCGCCGAAGGACAGGTCTGGCTGGAAG
Source organism: Spirochaetota bacterium (assembly GCA_022703215.1). Lineage (GTDB taxonomy): Bacteria > Spirochaetota > Spirochaetia > Treponematales > UBA12059 > JAFGNN01. The sequence goes on from JAKLEE010000061.1 coordinate 3,930, forward strand.
CCGAGCCTGGTCCAGCTCGAGGTTCCGGTCGGACTGTCCGGGTCGGGAATGACGTCGGTGCCGAGATTGATGCCCGCCTGGAAATCGAAGGACGAATCCTCCGCCAGGGCCGCCGGAACGGCCAGCAGGGCGACGAGAAGCGCGCAGGCTGTGAACCTGGACATCCATATCCTCCTTGGAAGGAAACGCCGATGGCGAATCGTAAACGAACGCATGGATCAAGTATACAGCCAAACCCGCGCAATTCCATTAGGCATGCCGCCCGGCGGAGGGGCTGCGCGGAGGAAAACGAGCGCGGCTCCGCGTCCCGCGACGATCCGGTGGACAGCCGCACCCGGCCGTGCTAGGGTCGGGCGGCCTTCGACGGGCTGTCGTGGCCGGGGAGGAGAGCATGGACTTCTTCGGGGAACTCGAATCGCGCGCGAAGGCGTGCGGCAGCCTGGTCTGCGTGGGGCTCGACCCGCGCGCGGCACCCGGTCCGGGCGCCGCCCGGCGCATCGTGGAGGCCAACCGCCGCGTCATCGAGGCGACCGCCCCGTTCGCGGCCTGCTTCAAGCCCAACATCGCCTTCTACGAGGTCCTCGGCCTAGAGGGCCTCGCCGCTCTCGCTGAGACCATCGCGCTGGTGCCCGCGGGCATTCCGGTGCTGCTGGACGCCAAGCGCGGGGACATCGATTCCACCGCGGCCGCTTACGCGGAGGCCGCCTTCGGACGGCTCGGCGCGGGCGCGGTGACCCTGGCGCCGTACATGGGCCGCGATTCGGTCGACCCTTTCCTGGCCTGGGAAGGGCGTGCGGCCTTCGTGCTGGCCCGCACGAGCAATCCGCGCGCCGCGACCTTCCAGGACCTCGCGGTCGGCTCGGTCGGCGCGGACGCCGAACCCCTGTACCGGCGCGTCGCACGCGAAGCCGCCTCGTGGTCCGACCGCGTCGGCCTCGTGGTGGCGGGCAATGACGGAACGGCCCTCCGCGCGGTCCGCGAGGTCGCGCCGCGCGCCTGGTTCCTCGCGCCGGGCATCGGGACCCAGGGCGGCGACGCGGGCGTGGCCTTCCGCGCGGGCGCCCGGACGGACGGGCTCGGCCTGCTCGTCGCGGCGTCCAGGTCCGTGGCCGAAGCGCCCGACCCCGCCGCCGCGGCCCGCGCCCTCCGCGACTGCGTCAACGCCGCCCGGGACGGGACGACCCGCGTATACCCTGGTTTCGGATACGCGGATAACGGCGCCGCCGCGGACGAAGCCGGGGTGGCGCAGGCCGACGAGGCGACGGCGGCCCTGAAACGCCGGGTGATGGACGGTCTCATCCGCGCGGGGTGCTTCAAGCTGGGCTCGTTCCGGCTCAAGAGCGGGGCGACGAGCCCCTTCTACGTGGACTTGAGGCGCGTCGTGTCGGAACCCGGGCTGTTCGCGGACGTGTCGAGGGCCTACGCGGGCCTGGCGCGCGGCCTCCGCTGGGACCGGGTGGCCGGCATACCCGCGGCCGCCCTGCCGCTGGCCGCCGGCGCCTGCCTCGAGCTCCAGGCCCCCATGGTCTGGCCGCGCATGCCCGCCAAGGACCACGGCACGGGCGTGAAGGTGGAAGGCGAGTTCCGCCCGGGTGAGCGCGTCCTCCTGCTCGACGACCTCGTGACGACGGGACTCTCGAAAATCGAGGCCGTCGAGATCCTGCGCTCGGAGGGGCTGGTCGTGGAGGAGCTCGCGGTGCTGCTGGAGCGGGGCTCGACGGGACGGAGGGAACTGGCCGCGGCCGGAATCCGCGTTTCGGCCTTCCTGTCCATCGGCGAGCTGCTGGCACGCTGCGAGGAGCTCGGCATGATCGACGGCGCCGCGCGCGCGGCCATGGAAGCCTGGGCGGATTCCTGAAGGGCGGGCGGCGGACGGTCACCAGCCCGCGGGCGATCCAAGGCTGCCTGAGGGGCAGCGGTCGGGCGCGGTTCAGCGGTGGCCGGGCTCCGCCTCGACCATCTCGGCGAGCATCCTGCCGGACGCGAATTCGCGGAGCCTGTCGTCGAGCGCCCGCCAGATCCCGGAGGCGACGCAGGAGTCCTCCCGGTCGCAGGTATCTTCCTTGCCGCATATGCATGGGGCGATGCCGAGGCCCTCGCCCGAAGCCTCGAGGATCTCGAGCAGGCTGATCTCCGCGAGGGGCCGCGCGAAGTAGAACCCGCCTCCCGGACCTCGGACCGAGAGGATGAGGCCCGCCTTGCGCAGCTTGAAGAAGATCTGCTCGAGGAATTCGGGGGAGATGCCTTCTTTCTCCGAGAGGATCTTGATCGATACGGGAGAGCCGTCCCGGCTGAGCCGGGCCAGCGCCAGGGCGGCGCGGAGGGCGTAGCGGCCCTTGGTCGTGATCCTCATGCAAGCGCTCCGATATTCATGATGCTTACCGCAACGATAACCTTTCACGTCGGCTTGCGCAAGCGCGAACGTCCGTTCACCCTGCCGGTCGCCGCGGGGCTCCCCGGAGATGCCCGAGCCTCAGGAACGCTTGACGATGCGCCACGCGCGGTGGGGGCGCCCGCGGAAGTCCGGCGGTATCGTGGCGTCGGTCAGGTCCGCGACCTCGGTGCCGGGTAGCAGGGCCGGGTCGAATTTGAAGCGGCGGGCGTTGGTGGAGAACCAGAGGGCGCCCCCCGGCTCGAGCACGCGGAGCACCGCTCCGGCCAGCTCCGGCCAGTCCCGGCCGAGGTCGAGGTCGTCGGACATCTTCTTGGAGTTGGAGTGCGTGGGCGGATCGAGCACCGCGAGGTCCCACTTCCGTCCCCGCGTGGCGGCCGCTTCGAGGAAGGCCTTCGCGTCGGAGCGGACGAGCTCGTGGGCGCCGGAGGCGAAGCCGTTCAGCTCGAGGTTGCGGCGGGCCCACTCGAGGTAGGTGTTGGAAAGGTCGACGCTCGTGGAAGACATCGCGCCGCCTCTGGCGGCGTGGACCGTGAAGGCGCCCGTATAGCAGAACAGGTTGAGCACGCGCTTCCCCGCGCTCTCCGCGCCGACCAGGGCCCGCGTGGTCCGGTGGTCGAGGAAGAGTCCCGTGTCGAGGTAGTCCGAGAGGTTGACGATGAAGCGGCAGGGTCCCTCGCGCACCTCGAGCTCGAAGGCGCGCTCCTGTTCGCGGTCGTACTGGGCGAGGCCGCGCTGCCGCCTGCGCACCCTGGCGAACACCTTGGACGGATCGACGCCGAGCGCCTCCGCCGCGGTTCGTGCCATCAGGTCGAGCCATGCGCGTTCCTCGTCCTCGGCCTTCTCGTAGGGCCGCTCGTAGAGGAAGAGGCGGACCGAGTCGCCGTAGCGGTCGACGGCCAATGGCACTTCGGGGATGTCACGGTCGTAGACTCGGTAGGCCTCAAAGCCCTCTCGGCGGGCCCACTTCCGGAGGTGCCGGTTGCGCTTGCGGAGCCGGTTGGCCAGGTACTCCGCCTGGATCTCAGGCGTCGCCTCCACGCTAGGCGTTCCGTCCGTCGCGCAACAGGGCCATCACGGAGAGCATCGCGAAGCCCGACGAGAGGTCCTCGCGCTGGGCCACGACTTCGGGCGGCAGCTTGAGCTTCTGGTTGGTAAAATTCCACATGGCGGTGATGCCCGCCTTCACGAGGCGATCGGCGCAGGTCTGCGCATGGTCGGAGGGGACGGTCAGGATCGCGGTATGGGCGTCGAGCCCCGGCAGCAGGCTCTCGAGCTCGGCCACCGGATGCACCGGCACGCCGTGGATGGTCTTGCCGATCTTGTCCGGGTTCTCGTCGAAGGCGGCCACGATGCGCAGGCCGTTCTGGTGGAACTCGGGGTAGCCCATGAGGGCCGAGCCCAGGTTGCCGGCGCCCATGACCACCGCGTTGGTGGGCATGTCCCAGCCGAGGTAGCGTTCGATCGCGGCGATCAGGGCCTCTACCGGATAGCCTTTCTTGGGCTTGCCGACGATCCCGGTGATGGCCAGGTCCTTCCGGACCTGGATAGGTTCGAGGTTCAGCTCCTGGGCGATGACCGTGCCGGAGATGTAGAAATCGCCAGAGGTGCGCGTAGCCCGGATGATGTGGAGGTAGGAGGGAAGCCTCCGGACCGAGGGGGCGTTCGATACCTTGATTCGCGTCATTTGGGTTCCGTGCGGAAGAGGATAAGCGGAAATAGTGCGACATATCGATAAAAAAGTCAATTAAAAGCGACGCGGGATATGTGGACGGAGCCTGGGGCCTTTTGGGGGCGGAGGTGGGCAGGCGGAGACCGGCGGGTATTGCCTCTCGCGCCGCGAAATTCCTATGATGGAATTCCGCCACAAGAGCGTCAGGGAGTGTCTCAATGAAGCCGATTTCCCGCAGCCTGGTCATCGCCGTCCTGTCACTCGCGCTTCCCGCTCTGCTCTTCGCCTCGGGCGGCGGCGTCATCGAGCTCGAGACCAACCTGGTCATCCAGCTCGGCGCGCTGCTCCTGGCGGTCCGGCTCGGCGGCAGCCTGGCGCACCGCATCAAACTGCCGGCCGTGCTCGGCGAGCTCGTCATCGGCATGGTCGTCGGCCCATACGCCCTCGGCGCCATCCCGGTGCCGGGTTTTCCCCACGGCCTTTTCGCCGGTTCCATGGGCTCGATGGCCGTCAGCACCGAACTCTACGGCATCTCGACGGTGGCCTCGATCATCCTGCTCTTCGTCTCGGGACTCGAGACCGACCTGTCGCTCTTCGTGCGCTACTCGGTGCGCGGCGGCATCGTCGGACTCGGCGGCGTCATCGTCTCCTTCGGCGCCGGCGCCGCCGGCGGCGCCCTCCTGTTCGGCGGCTCCTTTTTCGATCCCGCGAACCTCTTTCTCGGAGTCATGTCGACGGCCACCTCGGTCGGCATCACGGCGCGCATCCTGGCGGACCGGCGGAAGATGGACAGCCCCGAGGGCGTCACCATACTCGCGGCGGCCGTCTTCGACGACGTGCTCGGCATCGTGGCCCTCGCGGTGGTGATGGGCATGGTGGAGGTGAGCCAGAAGGCCGGCAGCCTCGACTGGGGCGGCATCGGCCTCATCGCGCTGCGCGCCTTCGGCATCTGGCTCGGCGTCACAGCGCTCGGGCTCGCGACCTCCAAGGCTTTCGCGAAGGTTCTGAAGCGGCTGCGCACGCCGATGGCCTTCAGCTTCGTGGCCCTCGGTTGCGCCCTGCTCCTGGCCGGTTTCTTCGAGAAGGAAGGGCTGGCCATGATCATCGGCGCCTACGTCATGGGTCTCTCGCTCTCCAAGACCGACATCGCGCAGGTCATCATCGAGAAGGTCCACGTCCTCTACGAATTCTTCGTGCCCATCTTCTTCGCGGTCATGGGCATGCTGGTCGACGTGCGCCTGCTGGCCTCGCCCCCGGTACTGCTCGCGGGACTCGCCTTTACCCTGGTGGCGATCGCCTCGAAGGTGCTCGGCTGCGGCCTGCCGGCGCTCTTCCTCGGCTTCAACGGGCGCGGCGCGATGCGCATCGGCGCGGGCATGGTGCCGCGCGGGGAGGTCGCGCTCATCGTGGCCGGCATCGGCGCCGCGGCCGGCTTCCTCGAGCCGACCATCTTCGGCGTCTCGGTGCTGATGACCCTGCTGACCACCCTGGTGGCGCCGCCGGCCCTCTCGGCCTCGCTCGCCCTCGTCGGCGCCGGCACGCGGAAGCCCTCGGGCGCCGACGAGACCGTCCATGAGGATTACGAGCTGCCGAACGAGGACGTCGCCGCGCTCGTGCTCGACTCGCTCATCCGCGACCTGCAGGCCGAGGGCTTCTACGTCCAGACCATGGCCGTCGAGGAGGGCATCTGCCAGGTCCGGAAGGACGCCATCGCATTCTCGCTCGAGCGGGATGCCGCGCGCCTTTCCTTCCAGAGCGGCCGGGACGATGCCCTCTTCGTGCGGACGGCCCTCTTCGAAAGCGTGGCGAAGATCTACCAGAATTTCGCTGAGCTCCGGCGCAAGCTGGAACCGGAGAAGCTGGCCCGCGGCATGGACGAAGGATCCAAGGTCGGCAACGCGGGCGTGCTCGAGGCCGTGGACCGCGGGTCCATCGTGCTGGGCCTCGAGGCCGGGACCAAGGAAGAGGCCATCGAGGAGCTGATCGGGCGGCTCGACGCCCGCGGGAAGCTGGAAGACCGCAAGCTCGCGCTCGCCGACGTGCTCGAGCGCGAGCGCTCGATGTCCACCGGCATGACCCACGGCATCGCCATGCCGCATGCCAAGACCGACGCGGTGGAGCGCCAGGTCGTCGCCATAGGGGTCTCGCGGCGCGGCATCGACTTCCAGTGCCACGACGGGGCGCCGGCCACCGTGGTCACCCTGATCCTGACGCCGAAGCGGGCCTCGGAGCCGCACCTGCAGTTGCTGGCCGCCCTCGGAGCGACGCTCAACGACGAGGAGCGGAGGCGCGCCCTGCTCGCCTCGGTCGAGGTCGACGAGGCCGAGCGCGCCCTCGGCCTTCCGGAGCGTCGTGCGGGCTCGGGCGGCCGCAACCGCTTCTTCCAGAGCTTCGTGAGCTGAGGGCGCGCGGTGCGCCGGACGGCTCAGTCCCACCAGCTCCGCGCGACGTAGTCGGGCCTGAACGCCGCCGAGCCGTGGCGGAGCACGGCGGCCGACTTCCATGCCGCGAACAGGGGGCCGAGCCGGGCGCTGAAGCGCGCGAGCGTCGTTCCCCCGGCCACGTCCTCGTCGAAGAGCAGGGCCGGCCCGGCGCGCCAGGCGGAGAGCCAGGCCTCGTCCGCGAGGGATACGACCGGCTCCTCGTCGCGGCGCTTGAACATCGACAGCCTGATGAAGTAGAGCGGGCAGCCCAGGTACTCGGCGAGCAGCAGGGCCGGCATGATGGCTCCGTGCGCGGCGCCCACGAGGATGGCGGGGCGGCCGTCGCGGAGCACCGCGCTTGCAAGCCTGCGGAGCAGGGCCGGCTCGGCGCCCATCCAGGTGTACTTGTCGCCGCCCCCCGAGTACACGAAGCGCCAGAGCTCGGGCGGCACCAGATCCGAGAAGCGCCCGGCGCGCGCGGCCAGGTCCGGTTCCAGCCTGAGGGCCGCCCGTGCCAGGTCGATGGCCGAGCGGTAGAGGGCGTTGGCCTCCTCGAGCTCCGAGGGATTCCGTCGGATCCGGTAGCGGCGCGCCTCCACGAGTTCGTAATAGACGGTCGGGTGCAGGGGCAGCCCGTGCTCGACGCAGATCTTGTGGTTGAGGGTCAGGTTGACCAGGGCTGGCGCCCGGAGGTAGAGGCCGAGCGCCGCTTCGACGCGCGCGGGGTCGAGCCCGTCGCCCGGCCGCGAAAGCAGGGCGGCCCGCCCGAGCACGCCATCCAGGACTTCGCGGAAGGGCTCTTCGAAGCTCATCGCCCGCGGGGCTTCGTCCCAGCCGGCCACCAGGTGCTCGTCGATCATGGGGCAAGTATAGCCCCGGGGGTGGACGCGCGGGGAAGCTTCTGCGGACGGAACCTTTGCCGGCAGGCGCCGCCGACTGCGGAATATCCCGTCCAAACCCGGACAAGCCGCGTCAGGGCGCGGCTCGCCGGAGCCGGAATCGGGCCGCGGCCAATGGAACCCTTCGGGCGCAGGCCTCAGGAACCGCAGCCCGAGGCGAAGGGACAGCCGCCGCAGGCCCCGTCGTCTTTTCTCCCGGAGCGGTCCGGACAGGCGTCCGGGGGCGTTCCCGGGTCCGGGCAACAGGAGGTCTTCCGGCCGCGGAGCGTCCGCACGGTCCGCGCGAGAGCGAAGGCGAGCGCCCCGCCGACCGCCAGGGCCACGACGGCCGCTTCGAGGAGGGCGCTCATGTTCCCAGCCCCGCGAGCACGCCCGCGCGGTTCACGGCGAAGGCGATCAGCCAGCCGATAGTCAGCAGGTAGACGAAGGAGAAGCCCAGCCATTTCCAGCCGAGCTCGGCCTTGATGGCGCCGAGGGCGGCGAAGCACGGCGGTATGACCAGGATGAAGAGCATGAGGCTGAAGGCCACGAGGGGATTGAAGACCGGATCGGCCTTGAGCGCCGCGCGCAGGCTCTCCTCGTTCCCTTCCTCGCCGCCGACGGAATACAGCACGCCGAGGGTGGATACCACCACTTCCTTGGCCGCGAAGCCGGTCACGGTCGCCACGCCGATCTTCCAGTCGAAGCCCAGGGGGCGGAAAATCGGCTCGATGAAGCGGCCGATGCGTCCCGCGGCGCTCGCTTCGAGGGCGAGGCGCGCCATGTCATTGGCGACGAGGGTTTCGAGCGCGGTGGCGTCGAGGTCCGGGTTCGCGGCCGAGATCGCCGCCGAGATTTCCAGCCGTTCAGCTTCAGCGAGCGCCCGGCGCGGGAAGCTCGTGATGGCCCAGATCAGGATGGACGCCGCCAGGATCACCGTGCCTGCCTTCTTGACGTAGAGCCAGGTCTTCTCCCAGACGTGCCAGGCCAGCCCGCGCAAGGTCGGCGCGCGCCAAGGCGGCAACTCCATGACGAAGGGCGTCGGCCTGCCCTTGAGCACGGTCCGCTTCAGCAGTAGCGACGAGCCGAGCGCGAGGGCCACGCCGATGGCGTAGACCAGCATGACCATGGCGGCGGCGTGCCTCGGGAAGAAGGTCGCGGCGAGCAGGACATGCACCGGCAGCTTGGCTCCGCAGGACATGAAGGGAATGACCAGGATGGTGACGATCCGGTCGCGGGGGCTCTTGAGGGTGCGGGCGGCCATGATGGCCGGCACCGAGCAGCCGAAGCCGAGCATCAGGGGGAAGATGGACTGGCCGTG
>JAKLEE010000062.1 GCA_022703215.1 Spirochaetota bacterium
CGCTGCTCTTCTCGGCCGGCGCCCTGCTGCGCTCCGACCGAGGCCGCGCGGCCGACGCGGACCTCGTCCTGGGCGGGCGGGTCGACCCGGAGCGTTACGCGGCGCTCTACGAACGCAGGCTCCTCCCCCTGCTCCGCTTCGCGGCCGCCGACGCCCGGTCGCGCGGACGGACGGCCTTCGTCACCGTGCCCGGGCTCGGCTGCGGGCAGTTCGCCGGCGCCTTCCGCGGGACCCTCGGCACCCTGCTCCGCGACGCGCTCGCGGGCATTCTCGAACGGCACGCGGCTGGGCTCCCCGGCCTCCGCGCCCTCCGCTACGACCCCTACGACGAGTGCGCCGACGAGCGCCGCGAGTTCGGCGCGGTCTCCTTCCTCGTCAGGCCCCTCGCGCGGAGCGCGAATCCCCTCCCCCAGCTCCGGCCCCCGCGCGACTACGCGGAGGGTGACGACGACTTTTCGCCCTGCGACCTCTACTCCGTGGTGGCCTGGGACCACGTCTCCTGGCCCGGCAACGACTTCTGGGCCGGCGCGCGCGCCACCGACGACGGCGTCAAGGCCGCCGCCACCGACGCCATGCACGCCATCTCGGGCTTCCGCGGCCGCTACGACGCCGCGGGCGCGGCTTACCTCCCGCCCGAGGGCTACCGGACCTGGGAGGACCTGGCCCGGGACGCGGGGCTTTCCTTCGGCGCCGAAGGCAGGCTGGTCGTGGCGCGCCGAGCCGGAGGCGAGGGTGAGGGGAAAAAATAGCCGGAATATTGAAATATGGCCATAAAGGGTGTATCGTTCCCGTGGGAGGCGCGGCGCCGATGAACTCGTTACCGCTATCCGAGGCGAAGGATCACTTGACCCGTCTCGTGCACGAGGCGGAGGAAGGCCAGGCTGTCCAGTTGACCCGGCACGGGAAGCCTGCGGCGGTAGTGATCGGCATCGCGGAGTACGGACGCCTCTCGGAACGCGCCGAAGGAACGCTGTCCAGGTTCGAGGCGTGGCGGCGCGCCTGGTGCGGCGCGATTCTCGGCGGGGACGATGAGCTTCATCCGGCGTTCGAAGGGCTCCGCTCTCCCGAGTCCGGCCGCGCCGCGCCCTTCAACCGATGAAGCCGGTCTACCTGCTCGACACGAACGTGGTGTCGGAGCTCGTCCGCCCGGCTCCGGATCGGCGCGTTTTGGAGCGTTTCGCCGCCGGCGAAGGCCGGATGGCGATTCCCTCCATAGTCTGGCACGAACTGCTGTACGGAATGTCCCGCCTTCCCGATTCCAGGCGTCGTGACGCGCTCCGCTCCTTCCTCATGGACGTGATCGCGCCATCCTTGCCCGTGCTCCCCTACGACGGACACGCGGCCTGGCACCATGCGGTCGCCCGGGCCGCGCTGGAAGCGCGCGGCGAGTTCATGCCGTTCGCGGACGGCCAGATCGCGGCGACCGCGGTCGCGAACAACCTCGTCCTCGTCACGCGGAACCTCGCAGATTTCCGCGCCTATCCCTCGCTCATGCTGGAGTCCTGGTTCGAATGACGGGCGCCCCCCGGCCGGCTTGAACATGGGCGTTTGCGCCTGATACCGGCTCGCGAAACCGCTCGGCGAGAGACTCCTGCGGAAAAGCGACGACTTCTACTTTACCGACCTTGCGCCTGCGCTCGGATAGCATGGTATACTCGGCGCAAATAAAACCTCACGTCGAGGAGGCGCCCATGACCGCGCCGAACGAAGTGCCCGCCCTGCGCCTGATCGCCAAGCCGGAGGACGTCCCCCGCCTCATCGAGACCCTCCGCGCCGCCGGGCTCGAACCCGAACCCGAAACTTTCGCGGACGGGGACGGGCATGGAGAGGCGACGCTCCCGGCATCCCGGATTCCCGGACCGGCCGGTGGAGGGCTTCCAGCGCGCGCCATGCCGCGGAGCGGCCTCGCCGTCGCGCTCGCGAGCGCCTTCGCCTCCCTTTCCGAGCTGGTCGACTGGATCGGCGCCTCCGGGCGCGCGGGCATCCTCGTGGTCGTGCCGGACGCGGCCGCGGAGAGCGAGCTGCTCGCGCGGCTCGCCCGGCTCCGCGATTCGTGCGTCGTCGACGCCTGCCGCGAGGCCGACCTGGCCGCCCAGGGGCCGAGCCGGCTCGCCCTCCTGGCCCGTCGCCGCCACGGTCCCGAATCGCGCGACCCGCTGACCGGGCTCCGTTCGCGCGCGGCCATGCGCGGCGACCTCGAGGCCTGGTTCGCCATGAACCCGCGCGAAGGCGCGGCCGCGGTCTGGATGCTCGACCTCGACCACTTCAAGCGCATCAACGACACCTTCGGCCACGTGGCCGGAGACGAAACCCTCCGCATCGTCGCGGGCATCGTCGCGGGCTTCCCCGAGCTCGCCGAGGGCGCGAGCCGCGTCGGGGGCGAGGAATTCGGCGGCCTGGTGCGCGCGCCCTCGCGCGAGGCCGTGGTAGCCCTGCTCGCCGAGCTGGGCCGGCAGATCCGCGAGGCTTCCATCCATCACGGCGACGCGACCATCCATGTCACCGCGAGCATCGGCTTCGCCTTCCTCTCGCAGGGCATGACGGTGGAGGACGCCTACCGGCGCGCCGACATGGCGCTCTACATGGCCAAGAGCCGCGGCCGGGACCGGCAGGTCTGCGACGACCTGGCTTGGGACGCCGCCGATTCCGACCCGACCCGCGTGGCGCTCGAGCATTTCGAGAACGTGACGAAGGTCTGGACCGACCGCATGTCCGAGCTGATCCGATCGGTGGGTCGCCGCGCCATGGAAGAGACCCGGAAGAGCGCCGAGCGCGACGGGCTGACCGGGCTCTACAACCGCGGCTATTGGGACCGGCGCATCGCGCGCGAGCTGGCCAACGCCGCGAAATCCGGGCAGCCGCTCTCCGTCGCCATGTTCGACATCGACGACTTCCATTGGGTCAACGTCGATTTCGGCTACCCGACCGGCGACCTCGCGCTGAAGGCCGTCGCGGAGCTCGCGCAGCACCATTCGCGCCTGACCGACTGGGTGGCCCGCTACGGCGGCGAGGAGTTCATGATCGTCATGCCGGGCACCCCCGCGAAGGACGCGGCCCTCGTGGCCGAGCGTTTCCGCGCCGCGCTCGAAGCGGCCGAGGTGCCCAAGTACGGCGGAGGCTCGATGAAGCTGACCGCCAGCGTCGGCGTCGCCTCGCTCGAGGATATCGCGCCGGATTCGCTCGACCCCGTCTCGCTCGTGCAGGCGGCGAGCGACCGCGTCATGGCCGCAAAGGCCGCCGGCAAGAACCGCGTCGCGGGCGCATTCGGCATGAGCTCGGGCGTACCCATCGTCCCGAAGCCCGAACGGCCGGGAAGGAAGGGGGGCTGAAGCCCAGGCGAAGCTGCAGTTCCCGGGACGCCCGTCGCCGCCCCTCGCCGCGCGGCGTCCGCCCACTACCCCGGCGTCTCAGCCCGGCCCGCTGCCGTCGCGCGCCGCTTCCTGCATCCGCCGCGACTCCGCCATTATCGATTTCCAGAGACCTTCCGCGAAGTCGGCCGAAAGTCCCTCGGCCTCGGCCAGGGTTCGGATGCGCCACATGACCCGCGCCTCGCGGTCCGGATCGGCGACGCCCGTCTTGAAGCGCCGCGTTTCGAGGGCGGCCCTCATGCGCGCGCCGAGGGCCCGGACGATTTCCGCGTCCGCCGCGTCGATGGTGGCGCGGAGGCTCTCGAGGCTTTCGAGGCCGCCGCTTCCGGGGCGATCCGCCGCGCTCACGTCCGGTTCCCCTTCGCGGCCTGCGGTTCGAACGGAGCGCTCGCGCGGGCGAGGAGCGTGAGGTCCGCGAGGACGAGTGCGAGCGCCCCCTCGAGGGCGACCGCGCCGCGCAGCGCGATGCAGGCGTCGTGCCGGCCTCCGATCTCGAGCGTGCCCATGGCGCCCGTCCCGAAGTCGAAGGTCTCCTGGGGCAGGGCGATCGAGGACGCCGGCTTCATCGCCACGCGCGCCACGAGAGCGTTACCGTTGGAGATGCCGCCGTTGACGCCGCCCGAGCCGTTCCGCGAGGTGCGGCCTTCGGCGTCGACGAAGGGGTCGTTGTGCTCCGAGCCCCGCAGGCGGGCGGCGCGGAAGCCGTCGCCGAACTCGACTCCGCGCACCCCCGGCACCGAGAAGAAGGCGTGCGCCGCGAGGCTCTCGAGCGCGTCGAACCAGGGCTCGCCGAGCCCGGCGGGCACTCCGGAGACGCGGAGCTCCACCAGGGCGCCGAGCGAGTCGCCCGCGGCTGCCGCCTCGGCGACGGCGGCCTCCACGTCGGCGCGTCCCCCCGCCTCGACGACCCGCGTCGCGAACCCAAGCTCCGGCAGCAGCTTTTTCGCGACGGCGCCGGCGGCCACGAGGCCGACCGTGAGACGCCCCGAGAAGTGACCCGAGCCCCGCAGGTCGGCGTAACCGGAATATTTCCGCCCCGCGCTGAAATCGGCGTGCCCGGGGCGCGGCACCTCGCGGAAGCGCTCGTAGTCCGCGCTCCGCGTGTCGGCGTTGCGCACGGCCACGAGGATCGGCGCTCCGGTGGTGAAGCCTCCGTACACGCCGGAGAGGATTTCCGGGACGTCCGCCTCGCGGCGCGCCGTGGTGCCGCCCGAGCCCGCGCGCCGCCGGGCCAGGTCGCCTTCCAGGTCGGCAGGCGCGAGCGGCACGCCGGGGGGGCAGCCGTCGATGACGGCGCCGACGAGCGGACCGTGCGACTCCCCCAGGATTTCCACGCGGAAGATGCGGCCGAACGAGTTCATGGCGCCTCCATGACGAAACGGGAAAGCTCGGCGAGCTCGACGCGCCCGACGCGCACCGCGCCGATGGCGCAGGGCAGGGCGACAAGTACGTCGGAGCCGTCCCGCTTCTTGTCCGCCGCCAGCGCGTCGGCCACCCTCGAACGGAAGGCGGGACCGTCGTCGGATCCGGCGAGCGCGGCGGCTTCCGCCACCGACGCCGGAAGGCCGAAGGACGCGAGGAGCCGCGCGATCCGCTCAGCATCCCCGGTCGGGAAGGCGCCGCGCGAAGCCTGGAATCGGCAGATGGAGGCGAGGCCCGCGGCCACCGCGTGGCCGTGACGCAAGCCCGCGGCGGACTCGAGCGCGTGGCCTATCGTGTGGCCCAGGTTGAGGACGCGGCGCGAAAGCGGGGCCTCCGCCGGCAGCTCCTCGAAGGGATCGGCCTCGACGTAGCGGGCCTTGCACGCGAGCGAGCGCCCGACGAGCTCCCCGAGGGCCGCTCCCCCGGGCCTGGGCGTTCCGGAGCGCCGCCCCGCCCCGAGGCCCTCGAGGAAGGCGAAATGGTCACCCCCCTCGATGACGCCGTGCTTGAGCGCCTCCGCCATGCCGGAAACGAACTCCGCGTCGCTCAGGGTGTCGAGCAGCGAGACGTCGACGAGCACCTCGCGCGGCGGGCGGAAGGCGCCGACCTGGTTCTTGCGGCCGCCCAGGTCGAGGCCGTTCTTGCCGCCGACCGAGGCGTCCACCATGGCCAGGAGGGTGCTCGGGACGAAGACGGCGTCCACGCCCCGCAGCCAGGTGGCGGCCGCGAAGCCCGCGAGGTCGAGGACGGCGCCCCCGCCCACGGCGACGACGGTCCAGCCCCGGTCGACGGTGAATTTCGAAAAAGACTCCATCACGGAGACGTAGGAGGCGAACGATTTGCCTTCCTCCCCCCTCGCCACCTCGATGACGGGGCAGGGCGGGAACTTCGCGCCGTGGAGCCTGCGGACTTCCAGGTCGCAGACGAGGACGGCGCGCGCCGGGTCGACGAGCGCCGCGAGCGCTTCGAGGCCGCCGGAACGGACGCGGGTGGCCTGGCGGCGGACGCTTTCGAGCCTTAAGTCGATCATCGCGCACAGCCTAGCCCGGGCGGGCTTCCGGCTCAAGCCCGACGCGGTGTCACGAAGCTTCGGGGCGCTCCGCGCGGGAGTCGCGACCCGTCGGGGGATGATTTTTACCTCCATTATCTCGAATTGCTTGACCCCGAGGCCCCGCGCGGGACACACTCCGCGTCCGATGGACAGCGAGCACGCCTACCACGACAGCGCCTATGACGACCTCGCGCGCGACCTCGAGGCCCTCGCCGCCTCGGGCGCGGGCGAGGACGCGCGCATCCGCTTCATCGAGAACGTCCACGTGAACCGCAACCGCGCCATCCGCGACCTGGATTTCAAGGCCCTCGACCCGCGTTCGGTCGCCGACGACTACCTTCTGCCCCGCAAGGACCTTTCGCGCTTCGCGGTCGAGGCCTGGGTCCGCCACGTCTGCCTGCCGCGTCTCGGCGCCCGCCTCGCGGACCGGCTCCTCGTGTTCGGGCTCGGCCGCCTCTTTTCGGCCTACAACGAGCTCGGCGCCCAGTACTGCACCGACGTCGACCTCAACGTCATCGCCGAGGACGGCCTGTCCGCGAAGGACCTCGCCGCCGTGTCCGCCGCCCTCGCGCGGCTCCGCGGCGAGCTCCACGAGCGCTTCGGCGTCGTGCTCGAGCTGCATCCGGACTTCACCCTGCTCCGGGAAGGCGCGGTGCTCAGGGCCCTCGAGGATCCGGATCCGAAGCGCCGCTTCGCCACGGCCCTCTTCTACCGCGCCAACGAGCGCGGCATCCGCGTGCTCAAGGACCACCCGGCCATCCGCGAACGGGTCTTCTCGAAGGTCCGCCGCCTGCCCGACGCGGCCCTCTTCGAGCACTTCCTCGGCCTCGGCGGCGCGGGGCCCACCTTCGCCAAGCTCCGCTCGGGCGCGCCCCTGCCCGTCGGCCTCGACGGCTCCTGCGACAAGGCCCTGGCCGCCGAGGTGGTGGGCTCGCGGGCCTTCGCGCTGCGCTGGCGGCGGCTCTTCCCCCAGGGCCTGTTCGTCTCGCCGCCGGAGTGGCACTTCTCGATGAAGTACTTCGTCAACCGGGTCTACGACTACCTCTCGGCCATGCGCACGGCCGGCCGCGGCCTTCCGGAGCTCGGCTTCGGCGAGCCGGGGCCGGACGGCCTCGATCCCGACTGGCGCTGGCTCCGCGACGCCCACAAGCTCATGCTGCACCTGCAGGAGCTCGTCATGGCGCACATCGGGGCCTTCGGCGTCGAGGTGGACTACGGCTGGATGTCCGCCGCCCGCTTCGCCCGCCTCGCGGACCTGGGCGGTCCCCGCTTCATCGCCGACTTCGACGCCATGGTGCTCGACGGCGGGCTCCTCAAGGCCAGCGAGGTCGAGCGCTACCGCGAGCTCCGCCGCAAGATCGCGACGCGCGCGAACGACCGCGTGCTCGAGGGCCCGGCCGCGGACCGCGCCAGATTCCCAGAGGGCTTCCGCTTCGAGAACCTTTCCGCGGACGAGGGCCGCTACCGCATCCGCGTGCCGTACCATTGGGGCGACCTCGCCTTCTTCGCCTTCTCCTCCATCGCGGCCCGCGTCGCGCGCATCGTTGAGTCGCGCATCCTGCCCTCCCTGCCGCGCCTCGGCATGCCCCGAGAAGACCTCGAGGCCTACCTGAAGGTGTTCGGAGCCTGAGGACGGAGGGAGCGCGGACGGGGGAGGGGGGAACAGGCGCCGGGGCCCCAAGCTCGCTTCGCGTCGACCCGAGGCGGCGGGCCCGCCCTTTTCTCGCGGGGGCGCCGCCGCGCTCGACGCGGCGCTCCGCGCCGGGAATCGGGCCGCCCGCTTGACGGAGCCGCCCTGCCGGCCGCACGATGGCTTCCACGGTCATCCGAACCCGGAAGGAAGACGCCCCGCCATGAGCCTGTAAGGACCGGAACCCGACAGGGTTCCCCGAGATCGCCCCGAATCCCGCGCGCTTCGCGCCGGGGTTCGCTTCCGCGTCCGCGGAAGCGCGCCGGCCCGCGGGCCGGCGGGGCGATGCGCCTGAGGCCGGAACGCCGCCCCGAACACGAAACCCGCGAGGACCCGAGGGTGGCCTTCCATCGGAGCGTTCCATGACCGCATCCCTTCGTTTCAAACCCTACGCGGCCGCAGATTGGCGGACCGTCCTCGACTTCCTCGTCGACTCGTTCGCGCGGACGGGCCGTCCCTTCGACTGGCTCGTCGACCGCTGGTGCTTCGTCTCGGTGATCGGCCACCGCTTCCACGATTGCCCGCTCGAGGCCTGGGAGGGCCGGATCGGCCTCTGGTCCGACGCCTCGGGCCGTATCGTGGCCATGGCCAACGAGGAGGAAGGGAAAGGCGACGTCTTCCTCCAGTTCCTCGAACCCTCGATCGCCACGCCCGGGCTCGTCGCGGAAATGCTCGAGTTCGCGGAGCGGGCCTGCGTCCGGCCCCGCGACGGCGGCAGGGGCTTCGCGCTCCGCGTACCCGAGAGCCTCCCGTGGGTCGGCGCCCTGGCCCTGGAGCGCGGCTACATGCGCGCCGACTGGACCGAGCCCATGGGCAGGCGCGCGCTCGAAGCGGCGCCCGCGATCCCGTCCCTCCCCGAAGGCCTCCGCCTCGCCGACGGCCGGGAGACTAGCGGCGCGACGCGCGCGGACGCCCACCGCCGCGCCTTCGGCTACGACGACCCGGGCTACGTGGCTCGCGGTCCGGCCGCCTTCTCGGCCGTGCGCGAAAGCCCGCTCTGGCGCGCGGAGCTCGACGCCGCGGTGCTCGACCTGGGCGGCCGCGAGGTCTCGTTCGCCTGCGGCTGGTACGACGAGCGGAACCGCCTCGTCGTGCTCGAGCCGGTCGGCACCGATCCCGCCTTCCGGCGGAAAGGCCTCGCCGAGGCGGCCATCGCCCTCGTCCTCTCCCGCGCCTTCGCGCTCGGGGCTCGCTCCGCCTGGGTCGGCTCCGACCAGGCGTTCTACCGCGCCATCGGCTTCGAGGTCGCGCACCGTTACGCGGTCTACGAGTACCGCGCCCCGTCCTGAGCCATCCGGCGGGAGCCCCGAGGGCTCCCGCCCCTTCCTTCCCCCATCCCCCATCCCCTTTCCCCTTTCCCCTTTCCTCCATCCCCAATCCTGTTCATCCTCTTCCATCCTGTTATCCTGTCCTGATTCTCTTCCTCTTCCTCTTCCTCTTCCTCTTCCTCTTCCTCTCCTTGACTAAACGAGCATATGCCCTTATATTGGATAAAGGGCATAAGCCCGTAAATACCGAAAGGAGGCAAACATGCCTGCACGGAATGGAATGGGTCCGGAAGGCCTCGGTCCCCTGACCGGACGGGGAATGGGCGAGTGCGGCGGCCGCGGTGGCGTCGGGTTCGCGAGACGCGGGATGGGCCGCGGCTTCGGACGAGGCGCTGGCGATGGAGTTGGCCGCGGCCGTGGTTGCGGCTACGGCGCCGCCTACGGCTACGGTGGCGGCTTCGAAGCCCGCGCCCGGAGCGCGTCGGAAATCCGCGACGAACTCCTCGCACGCAAGGCGGCGCTCGAGGCCGCGCTCGGCAAGCTCGAGGATCAGATCAAGGCGAACGCCGTCGCCAAGGACGAGTAGGACGGCGTGGATAATCGAACGGGCTTCGCGCCTCTCCGCGTCGCCGTGGCCTCGGGCAAGGGCGGGACCGGCAAGACCAGCCTCGCCGTCGCCCTGGCCCTTTCGGCGTCCGCATCGGTCCGCGTACGGCTCGTCGACCTCGACGTCGAGGCTCCCGACTCCCTGGCCTACCTGCCCGACGCGGTCGCGTCCGGCGAACGCCGGACCGTCGAAATCGCGGTACCCGCGGTCGACCGGGACGCGTGCGATTCCTGCGGACTCTGCGCCCGCGCGTGCCGCTTCGGCGCCATCCTGGTGCTGCCGGGCGTCACGCAGATAGACACGAACCTCTGCAAGGGGTGCGGCCGCTGCGTGCGGGTCTGTCCCCGCAAAGCCCTGACGGAGCGGCCCGTGGAGGCCGGTTCCGTACAGAGCTACGAGCACGGGTCGCTTTCCGTCATCGAAGGCAGGCTCCGCCCGGGCGATGTCCGCGTCACCGCGGTCATCGACGGCGCCCTCTCCGCGGCTTCCGGGATTCCCGCCGACCTGGAAATCCGCGACTGCCCGCCGGGCGCCACCTGCCCGCTGACGCGCTCGCTGCGCGGGGCCGACTATGCCGTCCTGGTGGCCGAGCCGAGCGCCTATTCGGCGCACGACCTGGTCGCCGCCGCGCGCGTGGTCCGCGAGATGGGCATCCCGGGGGGCATCGTCGTGAACAAGGCGGGCGCCTCGAGCCCCGAGCTCGACGCGGCGATCGCCGGTTCGGGCCTCGTCCCGCTCGGCTCGGTGCCCTTCGACGCGGACCTGGCCCGCGAAGGCGCGGACGCCAAACCCTGGCGCATGGACGGCCCCGCGGGTCCGGCGGTCCGCGCCGTGCTCGATGCGCTGAAGGCGCTCGAGGCTTCCCGGAGGACGGCGTGAAGACCATCGTGGTGGCGAGCGGCAAGGGCGGCGCCGGCAAGACCTCCTTCGCGGCGTCCTTGATGGCCTGGCTCCACGGCCAGGGAATCCAGGCCGTGGCGGCCGACGCCGACGTCGACGCGGCCAACCTCGGCCTCGCGCTCAAGGCGGGCGTCCCGGTCGAGCGCAGGACCTACATCGCCGGCGATGCCCGGGAAGTGCGCGCGGAAGCCTGCACCGGTTGCGGCTCCTGCGCCGCGGTGTGCCGCTTCGACGCCATTTCGCTGGCCGCGGGCGTCGCCCGCATCGATCCCTTCTCGTGCGAGCGCTGCGGCGCCTGCGCCGACGTCTGCCCGACCGGCGCCGTCCGGAGCGTACCCGCCCATGCCGGCGAGCTGCTCCGTTCGCCGGTCGCCTACGGCGAGGCGTTGGCCCACGGCGAGCTCGTGCCCGGCGAGGACGCGAGCGGCAAGCTCGTTCGCCAGGTGCGCGAAAGCGCCGCGCGCATCGCGGGACCGGCGGGGCTCGTGGTGGTCGACGCGCCTCCGGGCATCGGTTGCCCCGCCATGGCCGCCATCTCCGGCGCCGACCTGCTGGTGGTACTGATGGAGGCGGGAGCGTCGGGCATCCGCGACGCCGCGCGCCTCCTGGACAACGCGGCCATAGCGAAGGTGCCCGCGGTCGCCGTGCTCAACAAGGCGGGGCTCTCGCCCGAGCGCGACCGCGAAGCCCGGGACCTCGCCCGCGACCGCGCGCTGGACGTGCTGGGGCGGATTCCCTTCGACGCCGCCTTCAGACGCGCCGCCGAACGCGGCGGCACCTGGCTCGACTCCGGCTCCCCCGGGCCCGTCGAGGCCGTCAGCGAGGCCTGCGCCGCCGTCGCCGCGCGCGCGGGCCTCGTTCCCGCGATTTCCGCAGCCGGCGCCACGCCGGAAAGGACCCTGCCATGATCCACGCCAGTCCCACGGTCGACGGCGCTTCCGTCTGCGAAAGCTTCGGCCGCGCTCCTTCGTACGTCCTCTACGACGACGGGGCGAAGACCCTTCGGGTCATCGAAAACGTCGGCTCCGAGGCCGAGCACGGAGCCGGGACCGGAGCCATCGCCCTTTTGGCCGCCGCCGGCGTCCGCTCCATCAAGGCTCCGCACCTCGGGCCCAAGGCGGCCGGGGCCGCCGCCGCGGCCGGCATATCGGTCGAGCACGTCGACGCGGGAACGAGCCTCGAGACGCTCTTCGCGGGAGCGGCCCGGACCTGAGCCCGCGGCCCGAACCCGGGCGCGAGCCTCGCCGAAGCCGCGCCCGGGCATACGTCCGGAATCCCCCGCCCCGCTTTCCCCCCTCTTCTCCCTCTTTCGTCCTCCTGTTCATCCTCTTCCATCCTGTTATCCTGTCCTGATTCTCTTCCCCTTCCTCTTCCTCCTTTCGGGGCCGCAGCGCGCATATGGGGACTTTACCGCCTGGCGGATTCGAGGGTACTCTTGGCATAAGCCCGAAACCCCGGGCGGAGGAGTATCATTCCATGGAACCGTTCAAGCCCGAGAAGAAGTCAGCCGGAGGCCCCGGCACGAAGGTCATAGGCGTCGCCTCCGGCAAGGGCGGCGTCGGCAAGTCGTCCGTCGCGGCCCTGCTGGCCCAGGCCCTGGCCGCTTCCGGCGCGAGCGTCGGCCTGCTCGACGCGGACATCACCGGACCGTCCGCACCGCGCCTCATGGGCGTGGAATCGTTCCGCGCCGGCGCCGAGGACGAAAAGCTCGTTCCCGTCGTCGCCGAAGGCGGCGTCAAGGTCATGTCCATAAACTTCCTCATGGAAGAGGAGAGCACCCCCGTCATCTGGCGCGGCCCCCTGCTTTCGCAGGCGGTCAAGCAGTTCATGAACGACACCGCCTGGGGCGAGCTCGACTGGCTCGTCGTCGACCTGCCGCCGGGCACGGGCGACGTCATGCTGACCGCCCTCCAGAGCTTCCGCTTCGACGGCCTCGTCTTCGTCGCCACCCCCCAGGACTTCGTCTCGATGATCGTCGCCAAGACCGTCCACATGGCCGCCCAGACCGGCACGCGGAGCCTCGGCGTCGTGGTGAACATGGGCAGCATGGTCTGCCCGAAGTGCGGCGAGGAATTCCCGCTCTTCTCGGACGATGGCGCAGAGCGCCTCGGCCTGCCCGTCCTGGCCCGCCTGCCCTGGCTGGCGCCCATCGCGCAGGGTCGCAACCTGCTCCGCTCGGGGCTCCCGGAGCGCGTCGTGAAGGCCTCGGACGACCTCGCCTCCGCGGTCAAGGGCGTGCTCGC
>JAKLEE010000063.1 GCA_022703215.1 Spirochaetota bacterium
CGACAAATCGACGGACGCCTTCGTCAAGGACAACGTCCGGCGGGCGCGCTTCTTCATCCAGAGCCTCCACCAGCGGAACAAGACCCTGCTCAAGGTGGCCAAGGCCGTCGTCGAGTTTCAGCGCGCCTTCTTCGGCAAGGGACCGAAGCACCTGGCGCCGCTCACGCTCAAGGACGTGGCCCGCGAGGTGGGCGTCCACGAGACCACGGTATCGCGCATCGCCAACCGCAAGTACGTCCAGACCGACTGGGGCATCTTCGAGCTGCGCTATTTCTTCACCAACTCCATCTCGGGCGCCGGCTCCGGCGGCTCCCGCTTCTCCAAGGAGGGCGTCAAACAGGTGATCAAGGAGCTCATCGGAGAGGAGACCGCCGCCATGTCCGACCAGGACATCGCGGACCTCCTGGCGCGCCGCGGCATCAAGCTGGCCCGGCGGACCGTCGCCAAGTACCGGCAGGAGCTCAACATGGACTCCTCGTTCGGCAGGCGGCACGTCTAGAAGGCGGCGCGCGAATCCGATCCGTTTAACGGCGGCGGACCCGCCAGGGCCGCCGATCGCATCGATACCGAGGAGGCTGTATGACCGTCGACGTCCGTTCCGTGCATTTCGAGCTTTCGCAAGTCAACCGGGATTTCCTCGACCGGAAGCTCGAGCGGCTCGCGTACGCGAAGGACCTCGTGGTGGACCTGCTGTTCGCGCTCACCCACGAGAAGGACTTCAAGTGCGAATGCACCGTGAATTTCCGCTGGGGCGCCCAGGCCCACCTGGTGGAGCACGACTTCGAGCTGACGGCGGGCATCGACAAGCTGATCGACCGGCTCGAGCAGAAGATTGCCAAGGAAAAGGGCAAGGTGCAGGATCGGAAGGCTTGAACCTCAAAGCCCGCGCGATGCGCGGGCGACCATGAAAAAGCCGCCCGGCGATCGGGCGGCTTTTTTGTCCCCGGCGCGCGCGTTGCGAACAGCGGCGCTTCGTAGTATGCTTCGCGCGGAATGGACGAAAAGCGGCGCTTCACGGTCCTCGACCTCCTCGACCTCGAGCTGAGGGAACACAACGCCCTCGACCTGCGCTGCCTCGGCGGCAGGAAGGGGCTCGTCCGCGAGATCACCGTGCCCGACATCAACCGCCCCGGCCTGACCCTCTCGGGCTTCTACGAGGCCTTCGGCGCCGAACGCATCCAGATATTCGGGCAGGGCGAATGCGCCTATCTCGAGAAGCTGGCCGCCGAAGGCCGTTCCGACACGCTCGAGCGCTTCTTCCAGTTCCCCATACCCTGCTGCGTTTTCGCCAATTCCCTCCAGCCCGACCGCATCTTCATGCGGCTCGCCGAGGCGGCCGACTGTCCGGTCTTGCAGACCGAGCTCTCGTCCAGCGAGTTCTCCAGCCGCCTCCTCCGCGTGCTCTCGGACGTGTTCGCGCCGCAGACCACCATCCACGGCGTCCTGGTCGAGGTCTTCGGCATCGGCATCCTGCTGACCGGCGATTCCGGCGTCGGCAAGAGCGAGACGGCCCTCGAACTGATCGAGCGCGGCCACCGCCTGGTGGCCGACGACGTGGTCGAGATCCGCTGCGTGAACGGCAACGTGCTGATGGGACAGGGCGCCAACAAGGTGATCGGCCACCACATGGAGATCCGCGGCCTCGGCATCATCAACGTCACCCACCTGTTCGGCGTCGGCGCCATCCGCGACAAGAAGCAGATACAGCTGGTGTGCGACCTGGAGCTCTGGGATCCGGAAAAGGTCTATGACCGCATCGGCACCGACGAGAACCTGACCGAGATCCTGGACGTCAAGGTCCCGAAGCTCGACATTCCGGTCAAGCCGGGCCGCAACATCCCGGTGATCGTCGAGACCGCGGCCATGAACGAACGCCTCAAGAAGATGGGCTACCACTCCGCCCGCGAGTTCAACCAGAACATACTCCGCTGGCTGGAAAGCGAGAGCGCGCGGGCCGTCTATTTCGGACAGGATGACTGAAGCGTCGGGCGGCGGTCCCCGGGACCCCGCGCGAGGCGAGCGTTGACGAGGAGCGCGCGATGACGGAACGCGAAGTGACGATCACCAACAGGGCGGGCATCCATGCGCGACCGGCCGCGCTCATCGTGCAGACGGCGGGCAAATTCGCCTCGCGCGTGCACCTGAAAAAGGGCACCGACGCAATAAACGCCAAGAGCATCATGGGCATCCTGACGCTCGGCGCCTCGTACGGCACGCCCATCGTCATCACCGCCGAAGGCGCCGACGAGGCCGAGGCCGTGGAGGCCCTGGCGCGCCTCTTCGAGAAGCGGTTCGAGGAGGAATGAAAGGGAGGCGTCGGGGCGGCTCGAGGACGGAAGTCCTGTCCGTCCTGATCCTCTACGTCCTGCTCTTCATCGGCTCGCTCGCGCTGGCCGGCGATTTCATGGCCCGGGATCCGGGACGCCGCGCGCCGGGCGACTACGTCGGCGTCGCCCTGTTGGCCTTGGTGCCCCTCGCCGTCATCGCGGGCCTGGTCCTGAGAACCCGCGCCCTCGCGCTGGACGCTGCCCGACGGGCCTTCGGATCGAGGCTCCGGCTCCGCCTCGCCTTCCTTTTCCTCAGCGTGGCCGCCCTGGCCTTCATCCCGACCGCGATCTTCCTCGGCAAGCTGCTGGCTTTCTCCCTGGAGGCCCCCGCCGGCGGGAACATCGCGACGGCCGTGGAAAACGCTCGCCTCCGGACCTTCGCCGAAGACCAGGAACGCCTGGCGAGGCTCGAGCGGCTCATGGTGCTCGACGCGCCGCGCCTGGCCGAGCGCTGGAACCTCGAGGCGCCCCGCCTCCTCGACGAGCTGGCGGCACGCGAGCCGGCCATCATCGGAGTCGGCATCTACGCCGCGGACGGACGCGAGCTCGGATGGGCCGAACGCCCTGTCGCTGGCATGCAGGGACCGCGTTCCACCCAGGCGGAACGGGAAGGGGTGGCGTCCTCCATGAGCGGCTCGGGCTTCCTCGCGCGCGAAACGGCCGGCGGACGCACACGCGTGCGCTACCGGGTCGTGATCGACCCGGAACTCGGCATCGCCGCGCTCGCGCTGGCCGAAACCGACCGGGCGCTGGAGGAAAGCGCCGAGTCGCTCGAGCTGGCCGGAACGGAGATCGCGGCCCTCCGGGCTCGGCGAGAAAGCCTGCCTCTCGAGCTCGCCTGGTTCATGGCGGCGTTCGTCCTGCCCGGAGCCCTGGTCGCGCTGCTCCTCGGAGTCTCGGCAGCCGATTCGATGACCGGTCCGCTCGAGGCGCTCGACGAGGCCATGCGCCTCGCCGCCGAGGGCGACCTCACGCCCCGGCTCATGGCCAAGCCCGGCGACGAGATCGCCAGCCTGCTCGCCGCCTTCAACCGGATGCTGGTCGCCGTGGCGCGTTCGCGCGACGAGACCGCGGCGTCCGGCAAGGCCAGCGCCTGGCGCGAGATAGCGCGAAGCCTGGCCCACGAGCTCAAGAACCCGCTGACCCCGATCAAGCTTTCGGCGGAGCGGGTGCTCCGCCGCTGGCGGAACGAGCCCTCTTCGATCGGGGAGATCGTGGAGACCTCGATGATGGCCATAATAAAGGAAGTCGAGTCGATGAACGCCCTGCTGGCGGAGTTCCGCGACTTCGCCCGCCTGCCGGTGCCTGAGCCGGCCTGGATCGACCTGGCCAGCCTCATCGAGGAGGCTGTGGCGCCTTATCGGGCGTCCTATCCGGGCGTCGCTTTCGACGCGAGCGCGGTGCCGGGCGACCTCGTGCTGCCGGTCGACCGCTCGCAGCTCAGGCGGGCCGTCTCCAACCTGGTGCAGAATTCCATCGACGCCATGGACGGCCGCGGCGAGATCACGTTCCGGGCCGACCTTGTAAAGGCCGCCGACAACCGGTATTGTAGGCTCCGCGTCCGCGACTCGGGCCGCGGCGTGGCGAAGGCCATCCGCGACCGCATCTTCGAGCCCTATGTCAGCGACAAACCGGAAGGCACCGGGCTCGGGCTCGCCATAGTGGACCGCATCCTGCGAGACCATGGCGGCAGGATAACGCTGGAGTCGGCCGAAGGCGCCGGCGCGGTGTTCACCATCGACCTTCCCATGGACCGGAGCCTATCGACGTGAGCAAGCCGACCATCCTCGTCGTGGACGACGAGCCGGGCATCAGGACGACCGTTCGCGAGGTACTCGAGGACGAACGCTACCGCGTGCTCGTCGCGGAGGACGGGCAGGCGGCACTCGACGCCCTCGAACTCGACCCCGTCGACCTCGTCATCCTCGACGTGTGGCTGCCCCGGGTCGGGGGCATGGACGTGCTCGCGAAAATCAAGGAATCCCGGCCCGGCCTCGAGACCATCGTGATCTCGGGGCACGCGAGCGTGGACATGGCCGTGCAGGCCCTGAAGCTCGGCGCTTTCGATTTCGTCGAGAAGCCCATCAGCCTCGACCGCCTGCTCGCGGCCGTGCGGAACGCGCTCGCCATCCGCGAGCTCCGCGCGGAGAACCGCCGCTTGAAGCGCGCGGTCGCGCCTGCCCTCGAGCTCGTCGGATCATCGGCCGCCATGGGGACGGTCCGCTCCCTCGTGGAACAGAGCGCGCGTTCCGACGCGCGCGTGCTCATATCCGGCGAGAACGGCACGGGCAAGGAACTCGTCGCCCGGAGCATCCACGAGCAGTCCGCGCGCGCCGAAGGCCCCTTCGTGGCGGTCAACTGCGCGGCCATCCCCGACACGCTGATCGAGAGCGAGCTGTTCGGCCACGAGAAAGGGGCCTTTACCGACGCGGCGTCGCGCCGGATCGGCCGTTTCGAGGCGGCCCGTTCCGGCAGCCTCTTCCTCGACGAGGTGGCCGACATGTCCCTCGCCGCCCAGGCCAAGGTCCTCCGGGCCATCCAGGAACTCCGCTTCGAGCGCGTCGGCGGCGAGGAGACCATCGAGGCCGACGTCCGGGTCATCGCCGCCACCAACAAGGACCTGAGGGCGGAGATCGATGCCGGTCGCTTCCGCGAGGACCTCTACTTCCGCCTGGCGGTGGTGCCGATCGAGATTCCCCCGCTCAGGGAACGCCCCGGAGACGCAGTAGAGCTCGCCGAGCGCTTCCTGGCCGACGCGGCCCGTCCCGGCGCCCCGCTCCGGACCTTCTCGCCCGAGGCCGCCCGCCTGATCGCCGGCCATACCTGGCCCGGCAACGTGCGCGAGCTCAGGAACTTCGTCGAACGCGTTGACGTGCTGTCCGACGAAGGCAGCATCTCGGGAGCGACGGTCGCCCGCCTGCTCGGCTCCGCGAGCCCCCGCTCCGTCAAGGCGCTGGTGCCGGACGAGTACCTGGACCTCTCCCTCGCCGCGGCCAAGGATCTTTTCGAACGGAATTATCTTGTTCAAAAGCTCCGCGACTGCGGTTATACTGTGGCCAAAGCGGCCGAGGCCATCGGAGTCTATCCTAGCAACCTCCATGCCAAAATCCGCAAATACGGAATCGGGACAAACGAATGAAGTCGCTGACCGAACGGCAGAACGAGGTCCTCGCCTTCATCACGGACCACGTGGAGCGGCATTCCTACCCGCCCACCATCCGCGAGATCGCCGAGCACTTCGGTATTTCCGTCAAGGGCGCCTACGACCACGTGAAGGCGCTCGAGAAGAAGGGGGCGCTCAGGCTCGGGGAAAACCGCTCCCGGGCCATGGAGGTCCTCCGGCGCGAACGGCCGGAAGGGGACGTCCGCGATGTGCCCCTGCTCGGGTCGGTCGCCGCGGGCAAGCCCATCTTCGCCGACGAGAACTTCGAGGGTTCGGTCCACGTCCCGACCGAGATGACCCGCAACCGGCAGTGCTTCGCCCTCAGGGTCCGCGGCGACTCCATGCGGGACGCCGGCATCCTCGACGGCGACATAGCGGTCATCGAAGAACGGCCCATGGCCTCCGACGGCGAGATCGTCGTGGCCATGATCGACGACGCCGTCACCCTCAAGCGCTTCTACAGGGAGGCCGGCCGCATCAGGCTGGCCGCCGAGAACCCGGCCTACGCCCCCATCTACACCCAGGACGCCCGCGTGCTCGGCAAGCTCCGCGGGGTGATCCGCGTCTACTGACATGGCGGTCGAGTCCGTCCTCCTCCTGGCCGGCCCCGAGATCGGGCGACGCGACCGGCGCATCGCCGAGCTCAGGGCCCGCCTCGCGAAGGAATGGGGAGAGGCTCCCGAGGAACATCGCCGTTACGCCGGCGACACCCCGGTCGAGGCGCTCCTCGACCTGCTCCGGAACGGCTCGCTCTTCTCGCCCGGCAAGCTCGTGCTGGTCTTCGACGCCGAGCTCTTCAAGGGCAAGGCGGTGACGGGGCCCCTGGCCGCCTACATCAAGGCGCCGGCCGAGCGCACGACCCTCGTCCTGGTGACCGAGACCTACGGCTTCGACAAGGCCCTCGAGGACGCCGCCGGCAAGGACCGCAAGACCGTCTACTGGGAACTCCGGGATGACGAGAAGGAGCGCCTGGCCCGCGACTGGTTCCGCGGCGCCGGGCTCCGCATCGAGGACGAGGCGCTCGACGCCCTGCTTTCGCTGGTCGGAAGCGATTCCGCGACCATCGAGGCCGAATGCGGGCGGATCGCGGAATTCCTGGGAGCCGCGGGCACCGTCGACGCCCAGACCGTCGAGCAGTACGTGGCCCGGACGCGGGGCGTGGACGCCTTCGGCGTCTTCGACCTGATGGCGCGGGGAGATTTGCCGTCCGCCCTGGAAGCCCTCGACGCCGTACTCTCGGGCCGCGAAGGTTCGGGACCGGGCATCCTGGCGGGACTCCAGTGGTCGATGCGCAGGGTCTCGAAAATGCACGCCCTCATGGGCGAAGGCGTCGCATTCGACGAAGCCTGCAGGCGGCTCAGGGCCACCAGCCGGAAGCAGCTTTCAGGCCTCGACGCGGCCCGGAAGCGCTGGCCGCCCGCCGTCTGCTCGGAGCTCGTGGCGTTCGGCACCGACGTCGACCTGGCGCTCCGTTCCGGCGGGGCCGCCTTCGAGCGGCACTTCCTCTCGCTCTACGTCTACGCCTGCGCGGGCAAGCGGGCCCCCGTCGAACTCGCGCGCAAACCGGATTCCTTCCTCGACCCGCCGGGCTAGCGGGAAAGGGCGACCGGACCCGGCGCCCGTCCCGATTCGCCGCTAGAGCCAGTCGGAAAAGCGCAGGACGAAGCGGAAGCGCTTCCGCACGAACACAAGCGAGGCGTCCGCCCGGTACTCGAGCGAGGCGACGAGCAGCTCGCCCGCCGGGCCGCGCGCGTAGCGAATCACCGCCTCCATGCTCGACACCCCCAGGGGCAGGGAATCCCAAGCCTGGCGGGCGTAGAGCGGCTCCCCCGATTCGTCGCTGACGAGCAAGCCCTTCGCCCTGGACTTTCCTCCGGTCGACAGCTCATACGGCCTGAAAAGCCGCGTCCTTCCCTCATCGACCGCGAGGTAGGAAGGCGACACGCTCCGCCCCGCCTGGAAATCCGGATCGAAGGGCGTGGCGCGGAAGCCGTCCCCCCAGGAGGGCGGGCCATCGCCCGAGCTTCCCTTCTCGAGCCGCTTGCGCCAGGTCTCGGTGACGTCCTCGCCGTCCTTGCGCGCGGAGACGACCGTGCTGCGGGTTCCGGTCCCGGACCGCTCGAGCAGGGTCTCCACTTCCTCCCAGGAAATGACGGCGCCGGCGGCGTCGAGCTCCTCGATGCGCCAGGACACGCGCCGCGGCTGCAGGGAAAGACCCCTCGCGTAGTCGGACACGGAGCGGTCCCAGGCGGCGTCCGCGGCTGCGGACGGCGGGAACAGGGTCGCGGCGGCGAGGAAGACGAGCGCCATGAGGGAGGTGGTGCGCATTCGCTCAAGTATAGCGCCGGAAGCGCCGATGCCAACAAGGAACACGTGCGTACGGAGCCCCAATGAGCGGAACCTTTGACGAAGCCGGAGGGCGGCGGGCCGAGCCCGTCCAGGGAGCGGGAATCGGCACGGAACGACCCGACGTCGGGACGGAATTCCGCCTGGCCCGGCGCCTTCTCGACCTGATGCCTGACGGCGCTTTTTTTGCTGACGACCGGTTCACGCTCGCCTGGACGAACCCCGCTCTCGGAAGGGTGGCGGGACTTCCCTCCTTCGAGCTCGTGGCGGCTTCCATCGACGCGCTCTTCCCGGAGAGCGACCACGAGGGACGGACCCTCGAGGCCCGGAACGCCCTCGCCACGCTCGGCCATTGGCGGGGAGTGATCCGCCGGAGGGACCGCCGCGGCGCCGCGCGGGGTTACGAGCTGGCCGTCTCCGCGCTCCGCGACGAAGCCGGCCGCCGCTGGTACGCGGGACACCTGCGCGACCTCTCTTCGGTCGACCGCGCCAGGGAACGCCTCGAATACAGCGCGAGCCACGACGCCCTGACCGGGCTTCCCAACCGCGAGCTGTTCTCCTCGGGGCTCGAGACCCTCATCTCGGCGCCGGGCAGGCCGTGTTTCGCGGTCGCCCTGATCGACCTCGACAACTTCAAGCGCATAAACACCGAGCTCTCGCGCGAGGACGGCGACCGCATCCTCAAGGCCGTGGCCGAACGCCTCTCGGCCGCGGTCCGCTCGGGCGACTTCCTGGCCCGCTCGGGCGGCGACGAGTTCAGCCTGATAGTCCGGCTGGAACGGGACCAGGACGGGGCAGAGGCCGCCGCGCGCATCCTCGGGGCCTTTTCCGCACCTTTCGAGGTCTCCGGCAAGGCCATCCACGCGCGCGCCAGCATGGGCCTGGCGCGCTTCCCCGAGCATGGGACGGACGCGCGCACCCTCATGGCGAACGCCGACCTGGCCCTCCAGGCCAGCAAGGACCGCGGACGCTCCGCCCTCAACTTCTACCGCCCCGACATAGACCTCCAGCTCCGCGACCGCGCCTTCCTCGAGGACAGCCTCCGCGACGCCCTGGAGCGCAGCAAGCTCTCCGTCCACTACCAACCCGTCATCGACGTGTCCTCGGGCGAGCTCGTCAGCGTCGAAGCGCTCGCGCGCTGGTACCATGCCGGACACGGTTCCATCTCGCCGGAGCGCTTCATTCCGGTCGCCGAGAGCTCGGGCATGATCGGGGAGCTCGGCGAGCAGGTGCTCCGCACGGCCTGCCGCCAGGGGGGCGCCTGGTCCTGCGCGGGTGGCCCCGACCTGCGCGTGGCCTTCAACGTCTCGCCGATCCAGCTCAAGGATCCGGGCTTCGTCGACTCGCTCGCGGCGGCCCTGCTCGAGACGGGCGTCGATCCTTCGCGGCTCTCGATCGAGATAACCGAGAGCACCATCTGCGACGACCTAGAGGACGCCGCACGGGTGCTTGCCCGCATCAAGGCGCTCGGCATCTCCATCTCGGTGGACGACTTCGGCACCGGCTATTCGAGCCTGAGCTACCTGCGCCGGCTGCCCGTGGACGTGGTCAAGATCGACCGCGAGTTCATCCGCGACATCGAGACCAACGAGCGGGCCTTCGCCATCGTCGAGAGCGTGGTCCGGCTTTCCCACGAGATGGGCATCAAGGTGATAGCCGAAGGCGTCGAGAACCCGACCCAGTTCGAGCTGCTCCGCACCGTCGGTTGCGACTGCGCCCAAGGCTTCCTATTCAGCCGCGCGCTTCCGGCGTCGGAGCTCGAGTACCTGTTCTTCGGTTAGGCGTCAATCGACCGCGAGCAGCAGGACCTCGCAGGGGGACAGTTCCATCGATCCGGCAAGGATCCGCGCGCCGGCCTTCCGATGGGTGCCGAGCAGGACCGAGCCGCCGGAGGGCAGCGTGAAGTTGCGCCGGCGCGAGGCGAAGTTGAGGACGACGAGGACGCGCGCCTTGCCCGGACCCTCTTCGCCCCGCCGCTCGTAGACGAGCAGGTCCGGATCCTCTCCGACGAAGGCGAGGCTGCCGAGCGCGAGCTCCGGCCGCGAGCGCCTGAGGGCGAGCAGGGCCTTGTAGAAGCTCAGCACCGACTCCGGGTCGCGCTCCTCCGCCTCGACATTCCGCGTGCGCCATCCGGGCTCCGGCGGCAGCCAGGGCTTTCCCTCGGTGAAGCCCGCGTTCGCCGAAGAATCCCACTGCATCGGCGTGCGCTCCGGGTCGCGCCCGTAGGCGCGCAGCGGCCAGGTCGCGATTCCGAGCGGATCGCGGAGATCGCTCCGCCGCGGGAACGCGCCCAGCATGCCGAGCTCTTCGCCATAGTAGAGGAAGGGACTGCCGCGCAGCGTGAGCAGCATGGCCGCGGCCACCTTGGCGCGCGCGTCGGTGAAGCCGGCCTTGCGGAAGCGCCGGGCGTGCCGGATCTGGTCGTGGTTCGACAGCGTGAAGTTGGGCCAGGCGCCCTCCGGAAGCGCCGCGTACCACGCGCGGGCGGATTCGCGGAAGGCTTTGGCGCTCCAGGGCCTGAAGAGGAACTCGAAGTTGAAGGCCATGTGGAGGCCCTCGCCGCGCGCTCCGTGGCAGGCCGCCGCCAGGGCCGGATCGCGGCCGTGCGTCTCGCCGACCAGCACCCGGTCGCCCCGTTCGTCCGCCGCCTTCCGGAGCTCCGCCAGGGCGCCGAACACCTCCGGCCGATTGCGGTCGTAGAGATGCCGCTGGAACAAGTCGAGCGGTTTCCAGGAGAAGGGATTCGAGCGGAGCTCCGCATCCTTGAAGTAGGCCGTGGCGACGTCGAGGCGGAAGCCGTCGATCCCGAGCTCGAACCAGAACCGCAGGATCTCGGCGAACTCGGCGGGGACCTCGGGGTTCCGCCAGTCGAGCTCCGGTTGGTGCCGGGTGAAGGTGCCGAGGTAGAGCTCGTCGGTGGCCGCGTTCTCGAACCAGGCGGAACGCAGTTCGAAGAGGCTCTTCCAGTTGTTCGGCGGGACGGGACGTCCGAGCGGATCCCGGCGGCCGATCGGGTGCCAGAGGTACCAGCCGTGGCGGGGATGCTCGCGCGAAGATCGCGCCTCGACGAACCAGGGATGCTCGTCGCTCGTGTGGTTCGCCACCAGGTCAAGGAGGACCCGGATGCCGAGACCATGCGCGTCGTCGACGAGGGAGCGGCAATCGTCGAGGCTGCCGAAAAGCGGGTCGACGTCGCGGTAGTCGGCCACGTCGTAGCCGAAATCCTTCATGGGGCTCTTGAAGAAGGGGCTTATCCAGAGCGCGTCGACGCCGAGGGCCGCAAGGTAGGGCAGCCGCGAGCGGATGCCGGGAAGGTCACCGACGCCGTCGCCGTCGGAATCCATGAAGGAGCGCGGATAGATCTGGTAGAACACCGCCCGCTTCCACCAATCCCGGTCGAGGCTCATCCGCCCTTCCCCCGATGGCCTCCGAGGCCTTCACGCCCCGGCTTGCCGGGGTCGAGGATTACGAACTCGAGGTCGCGCGCGGCGCGCGCCTGGCAGGCCAGACGGTCCCCGGGCGGCGCCTTCACGGCTTCCAGCCGTTCCCGCTCCGACGTTCCGATTGCGGAGAGGCCCGCCCCGTCCCCGGTCACGCGGACGCGACAGGTCCCGCAGTACGCGATACCGCCGCAGTCGTGGCGGATGGGCACGCCGGCGAGCAGCAGCGAGGTGAGCACGCTGCGCGCGGGAGAGCTCTCGGCGACGCGGACGGTTCCGTCGTCCCCTTTCGCGAACAGGCGGCTCAAGGGCTTCCCGCGGAGCTGACCCGGTTCCGGCCCGCCTGCTTCGACTGGTAGAGGGCCTTGTCGGCCCGGTCGATGAGGTTGCGGCCGGAAATGTCCAGTCCGGGTCGGTATTGGGCGACCCCGACCGAGACCGTCACCTGGAGCGACAGGCCCTCGTACTCGGTGCGGGCGGATTCGATGGCCAGCCGGACCCGCTCGGCCACGGCCATGGCCCGGCTTTCGTCCGAATCGGGCAGGAGCACGCAGAACTCCTCGCCGCCGTAGCGCGCGGCCAGGTCGCCCGGCCGCACGCTCTCGCGCAGGGTGCGCGCCACCTGCTTGAGCACCGCGTCGCCGCAGGAATGCCCGTAGGTGTCGTTGAACTGCTTGAAGTGGTCGATGTCGAGCATGAGGACCGCGAGATCCTTACCGCGCTCCGCGGCCTTCTCCATGCGCTCGAGCAGCACCGTGTAGAAGTAGTGCTTCAGCTTGAGCTTGGTCATCATGTCGGTCGTGGTCAATTCGAAGAGGAAGGCGTTGTGGACGGCACCGGCGGCCAGGTCGGCGATGGCGAGCAATTCGTTGAGCTCGTAGTCGCTGAAGCCCTCGCTGTCGATGCGATCGCCGAGCAGGATGACGCCGTTCACCGCTCCCTTGGCCTTGAGCGGCACGACCAGGTCCGGTCCGAGCGCGCGCAGGGCGGGGAGCTCAGCGGCCTCGGGCACGCGCAAAATGAGCTCGCCGTAGCGGTATACCCCCGAATTGCGGGCGAGGAAGCGCACGAGCTCGTGATCCTCGGGGAAACTGTAATCGACCTTCTGGTCGATCTCGAAACCCTTGAAGTTCCGGTAGAGCGAGAAGGTCGGCGACTCGAGGCCCTTCTTGGAGAAGAGGCCGGCCTTCACGACGCGCAGCTGGCCCATGATGGTGAAGAGTATCGAGTCGATCAG
>JAKLEE010000064.1 GCA_022703215.1 Spirochaetota bacterium
GCTGCGGGGTTTCGAAGAGCACGCGGACAAAGTCGCCGCCGGAGGGTTCGACGCGGGCGGGCGCGGGCTTGTGGTTCTGGCGGATGCGCACGAGGCAATCGAAGCTTTTGCCGCGGAGCGCGGGATCGTGGACGAGGAGCTCGCGGCCTTCGAGCCCCTCGGCGAAGAGGCGCTGGTCGGAAGAGACGACGACGCGGTTCCGCTCGGCGTCGATGGCCATGACATAGCGGGGTTCGGGACCGAGGCTTTGCATGAGGCCGCGGCGCTGGCCGATGGTGTAATGGACGATGCCCCGGTGGCGGCCGAGGACCGCGCCCGCTTCGTCGACGATGTCGCCGGGTCCGACGGGGAGGCCCTCGAAGAGGGGGGCGTAGTCGCCCGAGACGAAGTCCTGGCTTTCCGGCTTGTCCGCGACTTCGAGGCCGAGGCGTCGGGCGGTCGCGCGCACCGCTTCCTTGTCGAGCTCGCCGAGGGGGAAGATGACGTTCTCGAGGAGGGCGCTTTCGAGGCGCCAGATGAAGTAGGTCTGGTCTTTCTGCGCGAAGGCGGCCGTCCTGAGAAGGACGGCGCCGTTCCGGCGGACGGTGCGGGCGTAGTGGCCGGTGGCGAAGGCATCGAAATCGAGTCCGGAAGCGCGGGCGCGCTCCACGAGGAAGCCGAACTTGAGCTCGGCGTTGCAGCGGACGCAGGGGTTCGGGGTGCGGCCGGCGAGGTATTCAGAGCGGAAGTAGCCGACGACGCGCTCCTCGTATTCGGCGGCGAGGTCGACGGTGCGGTAGGGGATGCCGAGGCGCTCGCAGGTGGCCTCGCAGGCGGCGACGTCGGATTCCTCGCCGGGGCCGTAGCAGGCGTGGCCGCCGCCTTCCACGAGAGGCAGGCGTCCGCTCCAGGTCTTCATGGTGAGGCCGGTCACTTCGTGCCCGGCTTCTACGAGGAGGGCGGCGGCGACGGCGGAATCGACGCCGCCTGAAAGGCCGACGGCGACGCGGCGCAGGTCGTTCATGGATGCGGGCTCCTGGGTTTGCGGTGCGAGCGGATTTCCGGCTTCGGACGGCGCGGT
Source organism: Spirochaetota bacterium (assembly GCA_022703215.1). Classification (GTDB taxonomy): domain Bacteria; phylum Spirochaetota; class Spirochaetia; order Treponematales; family UBA12059; genus JAFGNN01. The sequence continues at coordinate 1,061 of JAKLEE010000064.1, forward strand.
CCTGGCGCGCGGTCCGGACGGCTTTTTGTTCGCTCGAACGGTAACGTTACACCGGATGCGGTGTTAGATGTAAGATGCGGGCGGCGCTTGCGACGGACCCGGAGCGCGGGGGGCGCGACCCGGTTCGCCGCCTCTGGAGTCTAGAGCCGTCCCGATGCTATAGTGCTTCCATAATCCAGCACGCCGGAGCTTCCACCAGTGAAACGAGCCTTAGTCTCGACGATATTCCTTGCCGCCATGATCGCCACCCTGCCAGCCCAAACCGTCGCTCCGAAGCCACCCGCCGCGCCTGCCGCGCCGACCGCTCCCGTGGCCGGTAGTCCTGCGGCACCCGCCGCCGCGGCCGTGGGCTGGAAGGCTTTCGTCCTGGCGAACTACCCGGACACGGGCGACGTCGTGCAGGCCTACTTCTCCGAGCTCGTGACCGCGTACTGGACGAGGGCGCTGCCCTTCGGATCCAAGGCCGTCACGGGGAAAGCCGGCGCGGCGACCGTCTCGGTCGAGGACGCGGACAAGCTGTGGTACGTGCTGTTCACGCGCGGCGGAAAGCTCGGCTCCGCGGGCGACCGCGTGGTGGAACGCAACAAGGAGAAATCCGGCATCCTGTTGCAGTCCAAGGTCCTGTTCCTCGACGGAACCGATTCCTACGTGCGCGTCAGGCCCCCGAACTACGCGACGACGAGCCTGGACGTGGTGATCGCGGGCGCTGTGGCGGCGAAGGACATTCCCGTCGCCCAGATGATGCTCTACCTGGTGCCGGCCGGCCTCGAGCGCCTGGCCGAGCTGAGCGCCCGCGCCTTCGACTGGAACCAGGTGTTCCGCTCGGCGCCGGAGAGCGCCGCCGCGCGGCTTGCCCTGGCCCTCAAGGCGGGGGAACTCGAGAAGGGGCTCTGGAAGCCGCTGTCCGACGCGCTGCGCAAGGCCGACGTCGCCGCGGCGGTGGCCGGAGCGTCGGAGCTGGTTTCGAGCGGGTATACGCTGTTCGCCGCGGACTCCGATCCGCGCGGCGTGAAGCAACCCTACGCTCCCTTCCCCCTCCATGACGCCGACACGGGCGGCTGGCCGCTCAAGGTAGTCCGCGCGCTCGCGTTCGAGGGTTCGAAGCTCGACGACGCGGCCTTCCTGCTGCAGGCCCCGGCCAGCGCGGAGCAGCCGGCGCTCAAGGTCCTCCTGGTGCCGTACCGGGGGGAGAAGGGCTTCGCCTGGGCGGCCTACGACCTCGAGCGCAAGGCGGCCATCGACGCGTCGGCCCTGGCCGCCGCGGATCCCGAGCGTCGCGTCCGCGTGTTCCGCGTTCCCCTGGCCGGACGCTGAGCCGGAATTTCCCCTCATTTTGAGCGCCCCCGGAGCCTTGCGGCACGGGGGCGCTTCGCTTAGGGTGGATCCGGAAGCGACGTGCCCGCGGGCGGGCGCGTCCGGAGGTCCATGCATGGCTGTCCAGCCGCGTCCGCGTGTCGTCTTCTCGAAGTGCCTCGGTTTCGAGGCGTGCCGCTGGAACGGCGTTGTCATCGACGACCCCTTCGTGGCCGCGCTCGCGTCGAGGGTCGAAATCACGGCGCTCTGTCCCGAGGCCGAGATCGGCCTCGGAATCCCCCGCGATCCGGTGAGGGTCGCGCTCGACCCGGATACGGGCGAGCGGGAGCTCTACCAGCCCGCCACGGGCGGACGGCACGGATCGGCCATGCGGGCGTGGGTTGCGGCCCGCGTGGCGGAGCTCGGCGACGGCCCCGACGGATTCCTGCTCAAGAACCGCTCGCCCTCGTGCGGCTTCCGCGACGTCAAGGTCTACCGCGGCTTCGTTCCGGCCGCGGGATCGGGCATCGGCGCGGGCTTCTGGGGCGAGGCGGTGCTGGCCCGCTGGCCGGGACATCCGGTCGAGGACGAGGGGCGGCTCAAGAATTTCACGATCCGGGAGCACTGGCTCCGCTTCCTCTGGTCCCTGACCCGATTCAGGCTGGCGCGCGAGGCGGGCGGCATCGACGACCTGGTGCGCTTCCATACGGCCGAGAAGCTCCTCTTACTGTCGGTGAACCAGGAGCGCATGCGCGTCCTGGGGCGCGTCGTGGCGAGCCACGGGAAGCGTCCTCTCGCGGAGCTTTGGGTGGAGTACGAGGCCGGGCTCAGGGCGGCGTTCGCGGCTCCTCCGAAACCCGGAGCCATCGTGAACACGATCCTGCACGCCTTCGGCCACTATTCGGATCGCCTTGCCGCGCCGGAGCGCGCGCACTTCCTTTCCTTGCTCGAGGCCTATCGTGACGAGCGGGTGCCGGCCAGCGTGCCTCTCAAGCTGCTCGAAAGCCATGCCATCCGCTTCGAAGTCGCTTACGTGCTCGGACAAACCTTCCTGGACCCGTATCCGGAGGAGCTGTCCATGATCTCTGATTCGGGCAAGGGACGGGATCTTTGACCCGCGGGAGGTTTGCATGGTGAAGGAAGGGGAGAGGGCGCCGGATTTCTCGCTCGCGGACGCGGACGGCAGGACGGTCAGGCTTTCGGATTTCCGGGGAAGCGTAGTCGTACTCTACTTCTACCCCAGGGACGACACGCCGGGTTGCACCAAGGAAGCCTGTTCGTTCAGGGACACGCACGATGCCATCCTGGCCCGGAAGGCCGTGGTGCTGGGCGTTTCCGCGGACACGGTCCAAAGCCACGGGAAGTTCCGTGACAAGTACGGCTTGCCGTTCACCCTGCTCGCCGACCCGGAGCGCGCGGCGATCGAGGCTTACGGGGTCTGGGTCGAGAAGAAGATGTACGGCAAGACGGTCCACGGCGTCCAGCGCTCCACCTTCGTGATCGGGCCCGATGGCGTCGTCCTGAGGGTCTTCCCGAAGGTGAATCCGGAAGGCCACGCGGAGGAAGTGCTCGCCTCGCTGGCCTGAGGGCGTCCCGCGCGAGCGCGGCGCCCGGACGCGAGAGCCCTGACGGTGGCCCCGGTTGACACGGGCGCGCCGCCTCGGGTATACAGTCGGGGCACCGAATGGCGGCGTAGCTCAGTCGGTAGAGCAAACGGCTCATATCCGTTGTGCCGAGGGTTCGAGTCCCCCCGCCGCTATCGAACCGAACGAAGCCCCGCGCGAGCGGGGCTTCGGCATTTCCGGAGGCTGACCCAGATGTCGAGCATCGACTGGCGCGAGGCGAAGTATGACGAGACCTACGAAGCGGTGCTGAAGGGCCTCGCGAGGCGGCGGGAGCTCGAAGGGGACTTCGGTCCCGAGGCCGTCCGCGGCGTGCTCCGCCACCTTTACGAGCAGGACGGCCAGGACTGGGCGGGGCGGGGCGACGTGGCGAACATCGACCTGGCTGCGACCATCGAGGCCCACGAGCACTTCCTCGCCCTGCTCGAGAAGGGAGAGGCCTGAGGCCCGCGCCGGCATCCGCGGGTCCGTGCTATAATCGCTTCCCGATGAAGCGACTCGCCCGTCCGCTCTCCTTCGTCTTCGCGGCCGCGTTCCTCGTGGCGACCCTGGTGAACGCCAGCCTGGTCGGCTCGAGCCGGCAGGCGCTCGCGCGCGCGGTGACGCGCGGCTCGGGCGTCGGCTCCGCGGGGCGCTGGCTGGTCGTCGCGATCATACCGGAGGCAGGCGACTCCTTTTTCGAAGGACTGGTCGCCGGAATCGCGCAAGGCGCGCCGGAAGCCGATCTGGCCGTATTGTTCCACCGTTACCCGGAGTCCGAGCCCGACGAGGCCCTGCGCTGGTTCGAGACGGCACTGGCGGCGCGTGTCGACGGCGTCATCATGTACAGCTCGGGGGACGATCCGGTCGCCGAGCTGGCCCGTCGCGCCCGCCACGAGGGCGTCGCCTACGTGCCGGTCGGTCGCGATCCCCCCGCCGGCACCGTCGCGGGTTTCATCGGCTCCGGCTCGCTCCGGCAAGGCCGCGAGGCCGGGCGCATCATAGGGGAGGGTCTCGGCTCCCTGGCCCGGGTCGGGGTGATACTTCCGACCGGCGGGGACGGGGCTCCCGGGATCGAGCCCTTGCTCCGGGGCCTGCGAGAAGGACTCGCCCCCTGGGCCGGCGCGGGCATCGTCGCGACCGCAAGGTCGGGCGCGGGAGTCCTGGCGGGCGAGCAGGCGGCCTCGGAGCTCGTGCGCGCCAATCCGGGCATCAACGCCCTGGTCTGCGGCTCGAGCGTCGACACGGTCGGGGCGGCGCAGGTGGTGGTGGACCTGGCACTGGTCGGCCGCGTGCTCATCGTCGGCACCGACGAGACCGCCGAGATCCGCCGCTACGTCGAGAGGGGAGTCGTCTCGGCGAGCATCGTGCGCGATTCGACCTGGATAGGCCGCGAAGCCGTGCGTTCCTTCGTCGCGCTCGCGGAGGGGAAGGAGCCGGGCCGGAACCTCGAGGCGGGCTACTACATCCTCTCGGCGGCCGCGGGAGGCTCCCCGTGATACCCCGCACGCTCCGCTCGAAGATCTTCGCCGGTACCGCCGTCATCCTCGTCATCATGTCGAGCGCGACCTTCTACACCGGGCTCGCCTCGGCGGAGCTCGCCCGGAGCGTCGAGCTGCTGTTCCGCGACAATCTGGCGCTGAAGGAAATCCGGCTGGACCTCGCGCTTTCGGAGCAGGCGCTCGCCACCTACCTGGCCACCAAGAGCTCCGACGCGCTCAAGGACTACATCGCCCGCTCCTCGAGCCTGTCCGCGCGCGCCCGGCCGCTCAACCGCGAGATCCGGCCCGACGAGGCCCTGCTGCTCCAGCGCCTGCTCGGCGGCCTCGTCGAGCGCTTCCTCGCCGACGCGGAGGCGGCGGTGGCCGCGAAGCGGGGACGGGACGTGGAATCCTACGCGGCCCGCTTCGAGTCCGCGGGACACGACGCCGACCTGGCCCGCGAGGTGCTCGCGCGGGTGGAGGGCCTTTTCATCGCGGACTCGCTCGAGGCCTTCACCGAATTCAACGCGCGCATACCCTCGGTGCTGCTCACGAACGCGGCCATGGTGCTGGCCGCCACGGCGCTCGGGCTCGCCCTCCTCGCGCGCTACGCCTTCAAGCTGACCGAGCCCCTGTCGCGGCTCGCCGAGGCGGCGCGCGCGGTCGGGGAGGGGCGCTACGACCACGAGTTGCCGCGCCTCGACACCGGCGACGAGATCGGCACGACCGCGACCGCCTTCGCCGCCATGTCGCGCTCGGTGCGCGAGGCCTTCGAGGAGCTCAAGTCCAAGGCCGAGGTAGAGCGGAGCCTGATGGAGGAGCGCGTGCGCCTGCTCGACATGGACCACAAGCTCAAGGACGCCGAGCTGCTCGCGCTGCAGACGCAGATCAACCCCCATTTCCTGTTCAACACGCTCGCCGCCGGCCAGCAGTTCGCTCTGGCTGAGGGTTCCGACCGGACCGCCGTTTTCCTCGAGACCCTGGCCGCCTTCATCCGCTACGCGTTGAAGAGCCCCTCGCGCTCGGTGCGCGTCGCCGACGAGATCGAGAGCGTCCGCCGCTATGTCTGGCTGCTCAAGGTGCGCTTCGGCGCGCGCTACGAGTTCTCTGTGGAGGTCGACGAGGCGGCGCTCGAGGTCCGTACGCCGGCGCTCGTCCTGCAGCCCCTCGTCGAGAACGCGGTCGGGCACGGGTTGCGGAACCGCGAGGAAGGCGGCTCCGTCCGGATCTCGGCGCGGGCCTTCGGGACGGAGGCGCTGCTCGAGGTTTCCGACACGGGCGACGGGATGCCGGACTCGGAGATCGAGCGCGTTCTGGCGGCGCACGGCGCTTCCGACGACGTGGAGAACGGCATCGGGCTCAGGAACGTGGTCCGCCGGGTGGAACTCTCGACGGGCGGCCTCGGGCGCGTGGAGATCGAGTCGTCCGAGGGGGCGGGAACCACGGTCCGCATCCGCCTGCCCCTGGATGGAGGCTGGTCATGATCCGCATCCTCGTGGCCGACGACGAGCGCCCCGTGATCGAGGGAGTCGCGATGATCGTCCGCCGCGACCTTTCTGACGAATTCGAGGTCGCGGGCACCGCCTCGTCGGGGCGGGAGGCCATCGAGCGAGCGCGCGAACTGGCGCCGGACGTGGTGCTCATGGACGTGCGCATGCCGGGCGTCAGCGGCCTCGAGGCGATACGGGAGATGCGCAGACGCGGCTCCACGGCGGTCTTCGTACTCATGACCGCATACGAGCGCTTCGACATAGCCCGCGAAGCGGTGGAGCTCGGCGTCGTCGAATATCTATTGAAACCCGTGGCCAGGGAAGCGCTTGCGGAGGCGCTCAGGCAGGCCGCCAAGGTGGTGGAGGGCCGCCGCGAGACCGAGCGGGCGGAGCTCGAGCGGCGCGAGAGCGAGGAAGGCCTCCGCGCCTTCGTGGAGGAGGGCTTCCTCAGGGCGGCGATGCTCGGCGAGCGCCTCGGTCCAGCGCTGCCCCGCTATCTCGCAGCGCTCGGCACCGAGGCCCGGCGGCTCAGGATGGCGGCGCTCGCCTTCTCGCCGGCGCCCGGCTCGTCCGATCCCGAGGCCGAGGCCCGGGGGCTCCACGCCGCGGCCTGCGCCGCCCTCCGGTACAAGAGCGCCTGGGTCGGCGGTCCCCTGGCGGGGCGGATTTGTGCCGCGGTCATGTTCCTCGGGCCAGGCGAGGAAGGTGGAGGCGAGGGGGATGCGCTCGTCCGCCTGATCGAGGAACCCGAGCTCGGGGGAAAGGTTCGCGCTGCCGTTTCGGCGCCCAGACCCGTCGAGGAAGCTCCGCTGGCCTGGTCGGAGGCGCTCTCGCGGCTTTCGGCCGGGGACGGAGGAATGCACGGGCCCGAGTACGGGCGCGAGGACGGCGGGCCAGCTCGGGACTTCGGGCTCGACGCCGAATTCCTCGGAGCCTTGGTCGCCGGGGCTCCCGAGCGCGCGGCCTCCTCGCTCGAAACCCTGCTCGGCGCCGCGGCGGACGGAAGCGGCATCCTGCGTCCGGCGTCCGCGGGGCGGATAGCCGCCCTCTTCGCGACGGCGCTGCGGGAACTCGCGGTTCGGGGCCGTGTCGACGGGCAGAAGGCGCTCGAGGCGATGGACCTCCGCGATCTGGCGAGCGCCCGCGATCCCGAAGCCTTCACCCTCGCCGCCCGCGCGCGCTTCGCCGCCCTCGGCGAAGCGGCTTCGGGCCCGTCGCGCCGCCCCCCCGCGCTCGAGCGGGCCATGGCCTTCGTGCGGCGCAATTTCGCCTCCCAGATTTCGCTCGATTCCGCGGCGGACGCGGCGGGAATCTCGGCGGGCCGGCTTTCCCGCCTGTTCGTCGAGGAGACCGGCCGCGGTTTTTCCGAATTCCTTACGGGCGTCCGCATGGAAAAGGCGCGGGAGCTGCTTTCGCGCCCCGAGGTTTCCATCAAGGAGGCCGCCGCGGCTTCCGGATACCCGGACGCCAACTATTTCGCGCGCCTGTTCAAGAAGGAGACCGGCCTGACGCCGAGCGCCTTCAGGGGAGGGGAAGATGGTGAAGCGTGAGGGACGGAGTATCCGCGCGACGGACGTACGGGGCGGGGCGCTTACTCGGATCAGTGCCGCCGCTTTCCTCGCGGCGCTCGCCATTCTCGCCGCGGCGGCCTTGGCCTCGTGCGCGGAGAAAGCGCCCGGGCGGGACGACGGGCGCGTGCTGATCGGGCTCGCCATGGACTCGCTGGTCGTCGAGCGCTGGCGCCGCGACATGGAGACCTTCGTCAAGGCGGCCGAGGAGCTCGGGGCGCGGGTCGAGGTGCGGGTCGCCGACCAGGATCCGGCCATCCAGGAGCGCCAGGTGCGCGAGCTCATCGCGCTCGGGATCGACGTGCTCGTGATCGTGCCGAACGACGCCGACCGGGTGTCCGACGTGGTGCGCGAGGTCCGGGCCCTCGGCGTCAAGGTCCTGAGCTACGACCGCCTGGTCCGCTCCGCCGGGGTGGACCTCTACGTTTCGTTCGACAACGAGAAGGTCGGCGCCCTGATCGCGGAATCCCTGCTCAAGGCGGCGCCTTCCGGGGGCTACGTGATCGTCAACGGCCCGCGCGCGGACAACAACGCGCTGCTGCTCAACGCGGGCTTCCACCGCGTGCTCGAGCCGCGCGTCGCCGATGGGCGTGTGCGCCTCGTGGCGGAGATCTGGCCGGAGACCTGGACGAGCGACGCCGCGCGGGCCGGGCTCGAGGCCGTCATGGCGAGCGGGGTCGACGTGGCCGCGGTGGCCGCGGGCAACGACATGCTCGCGGAGGCCGCCATCGCCGTGCTGGCGGAGAACCGCCTGGCGGGCTCGGTCAAGGTCGCGGGCCAGGACGCGGACCTGGCCGCCTGCCAGCGCATCGCCGAAGGCTTCCAGCACGCCACGGTCTACAAACCCATCGAGCGGCTCGCCCTGGCCGCCGCCGGCTTCGCGGTCATGCTCGCGAAGGGGGAACCGGTGCCCGCCGACGCGACCATATCCGACGGCAAATTCGAGGTGCCCTACGTGCGCCTCGAGCCGGTGCTGGTCACGAAGGACCTGCTCGACGCCACGGTCGTCGCCGACGCCTTCCACGACGCGGACGACGTGTACCGCAACGTCGGGCGCTGAGCCGGGAGCCGGCGCCGGGAGCCGGCGTCGGGTCGCGCTTCGGCGCTTTCGGCCGCAGTTTCTAGCATTTTCCCTCCGCGATACGGCTACAAAATGCTAGCGTTCCGCTGAAGCGCCGGCGCCGACGTCAGATTGAAGCGCAATGCCGCGAAGCTCCTGCTGACGGATCGGCGAAACCCGGTGATCCTGTCCCTGCGGCCGAGGAGCCGCCCGCGGAGCGTCATGCCCGCGGCATCTCCCGAAGGAGGGACAGACATGAAGAAAGCGCTCGCCGTACTCTCGGCGCTGCTCCTCGTCGCGATCGTCGCGACGACCGTCTCCTGCGCCCAGCCCGAGAAGCTCGCCGTCGGCATCGTACTGCCGACCAAGGACGAGCCCCGCTGGATCCAGGACCAGACCCGTTTCGAGGCCGCCCTCAAGGCCGCCGGCCACAACGTCGAGATCCTGTTCAGCCAGGGCGACTCGTCGAAGGAGAAGGCCAACGTCGAAGCCCTGATCACCAAGGGCGCGAAGGTCATCGTCATCTGCCCGCAGGATGCCTCCGCCGCCGCCGCCGCGGCCGACGCGGCCGCCAAGGCCGGCGTCAAGATCATCAGCTACGACCGCCTGATCCGCGACTCCGACGCCGTCGACTACTACGTCACCTTCGACTCCATCGCGGTCGGCGCCGCCTGGGGCGACTACCTGATCAAGAACGCCACCGGCACGGGCAACAACCTCTTCCTCTACGCCGGCGCCGCCTCCGACAACAACGCCTTCATCTTCTTCGAGGGCGCGTGGTCGGCCCTCCAGCCGAAGATCGCCGACGGCACCTTCGTCATCCGCAACTCCTCCGAAGCCGTTGCCCTCCAGAACAAGGCGAAGCTGACCCGCGAGGAGATGGCGAAGATCATCGGCCAGGTCACCACCAACTGGGACTTCAACGTCGCGAAGAGCAAGGCCGAGGCCGACCTCACCGCGGCCGACAAGGCCTCGAAGGGCACCGTCTACATCTGCGCCCCGAACGACGGCACGGCCCGCGCCATCGCCGACGCTTTCGGCGCCGACAAGGACGTGACCACGTACTTCATCTCCGGCCAGGACGCGGAGAAGGCTTCGGTCCAGTACATCATCGACGGCAAGCAGTCCATGACCGTGTTCAAGGACGTCCGCATGCTCGTCGACGACGCGATCAAGGCCGCCATCGCCCTCATCGAGGGCAAGGCCCCGGCCGCCCGCGGTTCGTACAACAACGGCAAGAAGGACGTTCCCGCCATCCAGTCGCCGGTCATCACCGTCGACAAGGCCAACGTGAAGAGCGTCCTGATCGACGGCGGCTACTACGCCGCGGCCGACTTCACCGGACTCTGATCCTGAACCCGGCGCCGGGCGTCCCGCCCGGCCTCGGCCGGCCGTCCGGGGAGCGGATCCCGCTTCCCGGACGGCCTTTCGACGAGAACGCGAACCATGGACGGGCGCCGCGGCGGCCTCCCGCTACGAAGCCCTTCCATATCGCGAATACGCGCGCGACAATTCGTCCAGGGAGAACGGAAGCACGATGAGCGACCACATACTCGAGATGCGGGGCATCAGCAAGAGCTTCCCCGGCGTCAAGGCCCTGAGCGACGTCACCTTTTCCGTCCGGCGCGGCGAGATCCACTGCCTGGTCGGCGAGAACGGTGCGGGGAAGTCCACACTCATGAAGGTGCTGAGCGGGGTCTACCCGCACGGCGATTTCCAGGGCGACATCGCGCTCGACGGTGAGGTCCGCCGCTTCCGGCACATCGCCGACAGCGAGAAGGCCGGCATCGCCATCATCTACCAGGAGCTCGCCCTGGTGCCCGAGATGAGCATCTACGAGAACCTCTTCCTCGGCCACGAGATCCGCAGGGGCTCGCTCGTGGACTGGAACGCCACCATCCACCAGTCGGTCGCGCTCATGAAGCGAGTCCGGCTCTCGGCCGACCCTTCGACCAAGGTGAAGGACCTCGGGGTCGGTAAGCAGCAGCTGGTGGAGATCGCGAAGGCACTTTCGAGGAACGTCAAGCTGCTCATCCTCGACGAGCCGACGGCCGCCCTCAACGAGGACGACTGCGACAACCTGCTCGAGATCCTCCGCGAGCTCAAGGCCGAGGGCGTCACCTCGATCATGATCTCGCACAAGCTCAAGGAAGTGATCCGCATCGCGGACACCGTCACCGTGCTCCGCGACGGCCGCACCATCCGCACGCTCGACGCCCGGAAGGGCGAGGTTTCCGAGCCCGTGCTGATCAGGCACATGGTCGGCCGGGAAATCGACAACGTCTTCCCGCCCCGATCCAAGAAGCCGGGCGACGAAGTCGTGCTCGAGGTGGAGGGTTGGAACGCCTGGGACCGCGCGCTCGGGCGCCAGGTCCTCAAGGACGTCTCGTTCAAGGTGCGCCGCGGCGAGATCGTCGGCTTCGCCGGGCTCATGGGTTCGGGGCGCACCGAGCTGGCGCGGAGCCTCTTCGGGAACCCCGACGCCTACCGCGTCGAGGGCTCCGTGCGCGTCGAGTCGGCCCCGGCCGATTTCCGTTCCCCCGCCGAGGCCATCGAGGCCGGGATGGCCTACGCGAGCGAGGACCGGAAGCGAAACGGGCTCGTCCTCATCCAGGACGTCAAGCAGAACGTCACGCTCGCGAACCTGCGCGCCATATCGAAGGGCGGGGTGGTGGACGCCAACGCCGAGGTCAAGGTGGCCGAAGACTACCGCAAGGCCCTCAACATCAAGACCCCGAGCATCGACCAGAAAGTGGTCAACCTCTCGGGAGGCAACCAGCAGAAGGTGTCCGTGGCCAAGTGGCTCTTCGTGAAGCCGAAG
>JAKLEE010000065.1 GCA_022703215.1 Spirochaetota bacterium
TGGAAGGCCGCGCATTCCGGCCTCGAGTCCATCGTCAGGACCACCTGGGAGCAGTACCGCCGCGCCCGCGGCCTTTCCTGAAGCGATACAAGCCAAACGAAACGAAACCAAACCAAACCGCCGCTCCCCCGGGGATCGGCCATGGAGGAACCATGTCGAACAAGCAAACCATACTGGCCGCGCTCGACCGCTCCGGGGACGCAATCATCGAGCTCGAGAAGCTCCTCGTCGCCATCCCCGCCATAGCGCCTGAGTCGGGCGGGAAGGGCGAGCTCCGCAAGGCGGAAGCCCTCGAGAAGTGGCTCCGCGCCAAGGGCATCACGGCCATCGAGCGCCACGACGCTCCCGACCCGCGCGCCGAGGGTGGCGTCCGGCCGAACATCGTCGCCACCATCGCCGGCGCCGACGACTCGCAGCGCCTCTGGATCATGGCCCACCTCGACGTGGTGCCCGAAGGCGAGCGCTCGCTCTGGGATACCGATCCCTTCCAGGTGACGATCAAGGACGGCAAGATCTACGGCCGCGGCGTCGAGGACAACCACCAGGGTCTCGTCGCGGGCGCCGTGGCCGCCGCGACGCTCGCCGCCTCGGGCGTGAAGCCCGCGCACACGGTCAAGCTGCTCTTCGTGGCCGACGAGGAGTTCGGCTCGGTTTACGGCATCCAGTGGCTGCTCGAGAACCGGAAGCTTTTCCGCAAGGACGACCTCATCGTCATTCCCGACGGCGGCAAGCCGGACGGTTCGGAAATCGAGGTGGCCGAAAAGAACATCTGCTGGCTCAAGGTCGAGACCAAGGGCAAGCAGTGCCACGCCTCGACGCCGGACGTCGGCGCCAACGCCTTCCTGGCCAACTGCGAGCTGGCCTTGAGGCTCAACGAGCTCGAGCGCGACACCTTCACCGCGCGCGACCCGCTCTTCGACCCGGACCGCTCCACCATCACCCCGACCAAGAAGGAAGCGAACGTCCCGAACATCAACACCATTCCCGCGGAGGACGTCTTCTACGTCGACATGCGCATCCTGCCGACCTACTCCGTCGACCGCGTGCTCGAGGCGGTGGACGCGCGCATGCGCGAGGTCGAGAAGAAGTACGGCGTGAGGATGGCGCGCGAGATCGTGCAGCGGAACGAGTCGCCCGCCACCCCCGCCGACACGCCCGTGGTGCCCCTGCTCAAGAAGGCGGTCAAGGAAGTCTACGGGGTCGACGCCCGCGCGGTCGGCATCGGCGGCGGCACGGTCGGCGCCTACCTGCGCATCGCGGGCTACGATTGCGTGGTCTGGGCGCGCCAGGACGAGACCATGCACCAGCCGAACGAGAACGCCCAGCTCGCCAACATAATCGGCGACGCCAAGGTCTTCGCGCTGCTCATGCTTCGGGAGTGAGGATCCGTCCGGGGGAAAAGGGGCGCCATCGCGCCCCTTCTCCCCCGGGCCCCCTCATCCCCATGAAAACAGGCCCCCGGAAGGTTCGACCTCCGGGGGCTTTTAATTGAACGCCTTTGCGGAACGGCCTAGTCGCGGTTTCCGACCGGCACCGCGGTGGAGAAGGCGAGCATGGCTTCCTCGAGCATCTCGACGGCGCGGCGTCCGGCCACGCCGGCTTCGGCGATGCGCCGCGCCAGCACCGCGAGCTCGGCGACATTCTTCGATACGGTGGCGGTCTCGGCCACGGCGCTCTCGGTGGTCTCCACGGTGGCGTCCACCTCGGTGCGCATGGATGAAAGGCCTTCGCGCGCGGCGTCGCTCGCGGCGCGCAATTCGGCGAGCGCCCGCTCGAGCCGGTCCGAAGCGGCCGAAACCGCAGCCGAGTCGGCGCCGAGCCGTTCCATCAGGCTGCGCTTCTCCTCGAGCCGGTCGCCGAGCCTGCCGGTCTCGCCCATGTAGAAGCCGAGCAGCTCCGAGAGCGAGGCCTGGCCCTGCTCCGCGCGGTCGATGGCCTCGACCATCTTGGACACGGTGCCGGAAATGCGCTCGGAACTGCCCCGGGCGCTCTCGGCGAGCTTGCGGATTTCGTCGGCGACCACGCCGAAGCCCTTTCCGGCGGCGCCCGCGTGGGCGGCCTCGATGGCCGCGTTCATGGCAAGCAGGTTGGTGCGCTCGCTGATATCCTGTATCGCCGTCACGAGGTCGAGCACCGCGGAGGCGCTCGCTGAGAGCCGCGCGATTTCCTCGCGGGTCGCGCCGAGCCTCGTCTCGGCCTCGGTCGTTCGGGCGCGCAGGGTCGACACGACCTGGTCCTCTTCGCGGAAGATATCGGCCGTTCTCCGTATGCCTGCGCCGGTGGTCGAGAGGGCCTGGCGCACCGCCTCGACGGCCTCGGCCTGCGACTCCACCGAGGAATCCACCCGACCGACCTCGTTCGCGAAGCCGTCGGCGGCGGCGGCCAGGACCCCGACCCGCTCGCCGAGTCCCGCCATGTGCTCGCGGATGCTCTCGTTCGACGACTCGACTCCGTCGAGGAAGGCGACCGTCCGGTCCGAGTCCTCGGACAGGGTGCGTGTCGAGACGGAGGTTCCGCCCGCGGCTTCGGCGACCTTCCCGAAGCCGGTTTCGAGATGCTCCCGGAGCGATTCGACGTCGGAGAGGAGCAGGGCCATTTCGGCCCTGGCCTTGGTGGCGGGCATGGGCGTGGCGAAGTCGCCGACCTCGAGCCGGTGGATTGCTTCGGCTGCCGCCGAGAGGGGGCGGAGAACGAGGCGCGAAAGCGCGACGGAAAGCAGCACGTTGAGCAGGGTGAAGACCGCGGCGGCAGCGCTCTGGATGAAGCCATTCCGTGACTGGATGGCGGCTGCCTCGGCCTCGAATTTCGCGAAGGCCTCCCGCGAGGTATCGAGCTCCATCTCCAGGTGCGAGCGCGCAAGCCGCGCCGCGTCCCAGGCGCCGTCGGCGAAGGTGGCCGCCTCGGCGACGCCTCCTGAGTCGAGGGCGGCGAGAGAATCTTCGACCAGGGCGCCGAACTTGTCGAAATATGCGTTCATGTAGTCGGGCATGCCGAGCTCGGTCGTGGATGAGATGAAGAACGCGAGCGACACGCGGACCTCGGAGGCCTTGCCGCGGATCTGGTCCGCCGAGAAGGCGCCCGTGTTCGCGGTGTTGAGGAGGCGCGATAGACCCGACTGGACGTCGAGCAGGGTCTTGACGCCTTCCTGCAGGCGGATCAGCTTGGGAATCTCGACGTCGGTGGCTTCGACGAGCCGCGAGCGGAGTCCGGCCGTAGTCAGGAAGAAGAGCCCCGCGATGGCGACGATCGAGGCGACGGAGAGCGCCGAGAGCACCGCGAAGCGGGATGAAAGGCCGAGGCCGCTGCGGCCCCGTTCCGCGCGGGGGGCGCTCATGGCCGAGTCTCCACGAAAAGCTCCCGGAGCGCGGTCCCGTTCCGGTCGCGGAAGGTCAGCGCGAGTCCCGCGGCGCTCGCGTCGACGTCGAGCCACCCGAACTCGCCGACGGCGATCCACTTCGAGGCGGGCGAACGGTGGGTCGGTTCGGGGTCGGGCTTTCCGCCCAGCGCGCCGACCAGGGCGTAGCTCACGCCGTTCGACTCGAGCAGCTCCAGATAGTGGTTGTGTCCCGAGATCATCAGCTCGACCCGGTGCTTCTCGAGGATGGGGCAAACCCGCGCGATGAGCTCCGCCTCGTCGTACCAGGGGCGGCGCGAGGCGGGGTCGATGTAGCCCGAGGCCCAGGCGAAGGCGTGCGAGAGCACGATGACGGGCCGTTCCGGCGGTATGGCGGCGAGCGTCCGTTCGAGCCAGGCGCGTTGCTTCCGGTCGAACGATTCGGCTCCCCAGAGCAGGTTGAGGATAACGATGGTGGCGGGCCCCGCCTCGAAGGAGCGGTAGTAGGGAGAGCCGGACACGGCATCGGCCCCGTCGGGCTTCCAGTACGCGCGCCAGCGCGGGGCGCCGTTGACGAGCGAGTCGTGGTTCCCCATGAGCCCGACGAGGGGCAGGCTTGGCGCCAGGCGGGCGAAGGTTTCCGCCTCCTCGCGCCAGGGACCCGCGAGCATGCCCATCTCGACATGGTCGCCGAGCACGAAGAAGGCGTCCCTCGCGGGAATGGAGGCGGCCACGCCCGAGATGACGGCTTCGCGGGCAGCCGCGTTGGCCGTTTCCGCCCCGAAGTGCGCGTCCGACGCGAACGAGAGCCGCGCCAGATCCGCGGCCGGCGCTATGCCGACGCGCTCGTCCACGAGTTCGAGGGGCGATTCCGCGGGCCGGCCCGGCACGGGGGCGACCGAGACGCCGACGCAGGCGGCGAGCGACACGAGAAGGCCGAGGGCTCCGACCAACGCGGCGACCGCGCGCGGAAAGCGGGCGGCCTTGTCGGAGACGAGGCGTCGCGTCGCGGCGGCTACGAGGAGGAAGGCGGGAGGCGCGGCCGCGAGCAGGGCCAGGGCGATGA
This sequence comes from Spirochaetota bacterium, assembly GCA_022703215.1. Taxonomy (GTDB): domain Bacteria; phylum Spirochaetota; class Spirochaetia; order Treponematales; family UBA12059; genus JAFGNN01. The sequence goes on from JAKLEE010000065.1 coordinate 4,401, forward strand.
AGACAGGCCGCTGGTAGCCCCAGCGGAACAGCCCCGTCACGCCGGGCAGGGAGAAGAGCCAGGCCAGCACGGCGGTCGTCGCGGCGGCTCCGGCAAGGGCGATCGGGACGGTGCGCGGCATTCGGATACCTCCGCGGAATGGTCAAGCCATCGTCGCGCAGAACGGACGATGGCGCAAGCGTATAATCCTTTCACGTCCCGCCGGCCGGTCGACGCGGGGCGCGCGGCTCCGGTATCATCGGGGTCTCGAAAGGAGTCCGAGAATGAACCAGACAGCCCGCCCGCTCGACATTCCATACGAGGTCCACGGCTTCGACTGCGGCTACGGCTCGGGCTTCCGCGTCCTGTCCATCGCCAATTTCCTGCAGGAGGCGGCCGGGCGCTCGGCCTCGGAACTCGGCATCGGCATGGAGCACCTGCAGGCCGAGGGACGCACCTGGATGCTTTCGCGCATCGATCTCCGCGTCGACGCCCTGCCCGCCGAGGGCGACCGCGTGACAGTCCGCACCTGGCCCGCCGGAACCGAGCGCCTGTTCGCCCTGCGCGACCTGACCCTGCTCGACGCCGCCGGGAGGAGCCTCATCCGCGCGGTCTACGCCTACCTCGTGGTGGACCTGGCCGCCCGGCGGCCGCTCAGGCCCGAGCGCGTCCTGGCCGCCGACATGAAGGTCGAACTGCCGCATCCCGTCGCGGACTATCGCCACTCGGTGCCGGCCGCCGAGGGGACGGAGCTCTCCTTCGAGCCGGTGGTGCGGCCCGCCTGCATCGACCACAACGGGCACGCCAACAACGCTTGGCTCATCGACTGGCTCGTGGACGCGGTGCCGCGCGCGGAACGCGGTTCGGGCCTCCGCGAGCTCCGTGTCGAATTCACAAACGAAGCCCTCGAGGGCGAGAAGCTCGAGGCCCGCTGGGCTCGCGGCGGCGCGGGCGTCCTCACCGAGCTGCGCCGCGGGTCCGACCTGGTCGCGCGCGCCGAGACGGTCTGGGGCTGAGGCGCCGCGACCGGAAGGACATTCCGGGCGGGACGCCGCCTAGTCCGCGAAGCGGCGCGCGTCGGCGAAGGCCTTTCTCAGGCCCGAGGCCAGCAACGAGGCGCAGGCGTAGACGATCACCCATCCGGCGAAGGGCGCCAGGAAGAGCCAGGGCCTTCCCCACACGTTGTTCCGGTAATATGCGAGCAGGCCTATCCACTCGCCCGAGGCCGAGCGGAGGAGCCGCGGATCGGTCGTCATGACCGTGCCGCCGAGGAAGATCAGCACCACGCCGAGCTTGCCGGCCAGCGAGGCCACCGAGAGGGCCTGCGCAGGCACGGCCTCGAGGAACTGCGGAACCAGGAAGGGGAGGGCGTGCTTCCCGAGCAGCCAGGCGCGCCCGGCGCCTGAGCTCCGCGCGGCCTCGGCGAAGGGGCGCCCGAGTATCCACGCGGTGCGCGTCGCGAACGAGGCGACCAGGGCCGGCAGCTCGACCGCGGCCAGCACGGCCACCTGCGCGGCGAAGAGGACGAGGGGCGGCAGCGTCGAGTTGATGGTCAAGGGGAACAGGGTGAAGGCGGCCAGCGCGAAGCCGGGGATCGCGGCGAAGGGGGAGAAGCCCCTCCGCGAAGGCAGGGTCCCGCCGGCCGCGCCGATGAGCATGCCGAGCGCCAGTCCGGCGGCGGCGCGGAGCAGGGCGGTGGCGAAAACGACGCCCGCGGTCCAGCGCGCGCCGCGGAGCATTTCCGAGAGCAGGTCATAGCCGTCGGGGTCGGTGCCGAGCGGGTGCGCCCGGGTCGGCCCCTCGGGCGGGTAGCGCGGCGTCTCCACCCCGTCCACCAGCTCCACGCGGAACGCCTCGAGATGGCCGGCCGGATACGGGGCGAGGGCGCCCCCGAAAACCGCGAGCGCGGCGAGCGCCGCGGCGAGGGCGAGCCCCGCGGCGAGGCGCCTATTCATGGATCAAGGCTCCCCGGGCCGCGCGAAGTGCGAGCTTGAGGACCAGGTAGGCCAGCGCGCTCGAGACTATGGAGCCGAGCAGCGCGAGCACGACCAGGTCGTACTGGTATTCGACCCTGAGGTAGTAGTTCCTCGGGCCGGCGAACGCCGCGTTGAAGAGCATGCGCGCCATGCCGGGCAGCGCGAAGAGGTGCTCGACCACGAAGAGGCTGGCCTGCATGGCCGCCACGGTGGTCGGCAGCTCCGCGTCCATGCGCGGGAAGATGCCGGCGCCGACGTGCCGCCTGAGCAGGGTCCGCTCGTCGAGTCCCTTCGAGCGGGCGTAGGCGAGGTGGTCGGACGACGCCGCGCGGCGCGCCTCGGTCGCGGCCGCGCGGAAGGAGAGGGCGAAGGGCGCGACCGCCATGACCAGGAAGGGGAGCAGGATCCACGGCCCCGTGGTAGCCGCCACCTTGACCCTGAGTCCGAGCTTCGCGAGGCCGAGGGCCGCGGCCTGGGAGAGGATGATGAGCATGAAGTCGGGCGTGGCCAGCAAGGCGTCCGCCGCCCGGTCGGCGAGGGCGCGGCCGCGCCGCCTCGAGGCGACGCCGGCGACGGCGCCGAGCGCCATGCCGAAGGCTCCCGGGACGGCGGTGTACACGAACGACACCCAGAGGGCGCGCGGCCCGAGCTCGAGGAAGCTCCACTCGCTCATGTTGATGCGGTACCGGAAGGAGGAGCCGTCGGCCAGGCCTGCGAGGAAGCCGCGCGCGCGCTCGACGAGCTCGGCGGGCGCCGCCCGCGAGAAGGCGGGGCCTTCCTCGAAGGACGCGTAGGGCTTGGCGCGCAGGGCCAGGAGCGGCAGGCCGGCCAGGGCCAAGGCCAAGGCCACGACGCCGCAGGCCTGGACGCCGGCTTTGAGGATACCGACGGGCAGCTCCCTCGCGCGCACGCTCCCTCCTTCCCCGGACTAGGCCAGGGTGTCCGGCAAATCCCCTTCCTCGATGGAGGAAAGCAACTCGACCCCGAGTTCGGCGAAACCCGCCAGGCGGTCCGCCTGCCGCTCGAGCGCCTTCTCGAAGAGGTTGCGCGCGAAGCGGCCGTTGCCGAAGCTGCGGTCGCGGAGTTCCCAGGCGGCGCGGAGGTACACGCGCAGCTTGCCGAGCGCGCCTGCGGTCAGCTTCATGCCCGCCTCCGCGCAGAAGCGCAGGAAGATCGCCTCTAGCTCCTCGGGCGAGAAATCGTCGAAGACGAAGCGGCGGCCGAAGCGGCTCGCCAGGCCCGGGTTCGCGTCGAGGAAGCGCTCCATCTCGTCGGGGTAGCCGGCCACGACGACCACCAGGCGCTCGCGCCAGTCCTCCATGCGTTTGAGGAGGGTCTCGATGGCTTCGCGCCCGAAATCGTTGCCGCCCTCGGCGGGCGCCAGGGTGTAGGCCTCGTCGATGAAGAGGACGCCGTCGAGGGCCTTGCCAACGGCCTCGTCCACCTTGCCCGCGGTCTGGCCCACGAAGCCCGCCACGAGTCCCGCGCGGTCGGTTTCGACCAGGTGCCCCCTGGCCAGGAAGCCCTGGGCCGCGAAGATCTCGCCGAGCAGGCGCGCGACGGTGGTCTTGCCGGTGCCTGGCCTGCCGGTGAACACCGAGTGCAGCGAGACGCGCGGAACTTTCAGCCCGAGATCCTCGCGCTTGCGGTGCACGCGCATCAGGTTGGAGAGGCTCTTCACCTGTTCCTTGATGGGTTCCATGCCGGTCAGCGCTTCCAGCTTGGCGATCGCGTCCGCGAGGCGCTTCCTGGCCGCTTCGGGGTCGGGTTTTTCGTTTCCGGGGAAAGGAGCGGCGCCCGCCTCCGCGGCTGCGGCGCCTCCGGCCAAATTCACCCGGTCACGAACTGCTTCGCCCCCAGCCGCCGGAGAGGCGCCGCCATGCATGACGCGGTGGTTGAGCGCCTTGAGGAAGTCCCCGTCGCCCGCTCCGAGGCTTCCCGCGGTGACGAAGACATCCGCCCACTGCATGAAGGCCTCGGCCGCGCGCGCGAAGCGGGCGCCCCCCGCTTCCTCGTCGGCGCGCTTCAGGGCCGCGAGCCCTGAGCCCCAGGGTTTCATGCGCGCCGCGGCGACGCGCGACTCGACGAGGCCCGCGTGGCGCATGAGCTCCTCGAGCTCGGCGCGGTCGAGGGTGGAATCGCGGAAGAAGGGCTTCATGCCGTCGGGGCCGGGCCCCGCGTCGGGTATCAGGGGCAGGAAGCTGAGCGCGGCGAAGGCGCGGCGGCTCGGGTGGCCGAGGCCTTCGCGGTCGTAGCAGGCCGCCGCGAGTCCCCAGGCGTCCGGCAGCAGGGAGTCGAGCTCGGCGGCGACCGCCTCGACGAAGCGGCGCGCCGTGGCCACGAGGAGCTCGTCCGAGGCGCCGTCGGCCGAACGCGCGGGCGCCTTCGGTTCGGCGGGGCGCGGCGGGCGGGGCGGGGGAGGCGCCGCTTCGGCGCCGGGGGCTTCCAGTTTCCAGGTCTGTCCCCGCGCCGACCAGGTCGTGCCGACGCGGAGCGGCAGGGCGGGCCCGCCCGAATCGAGGCTGGCGCGCGACCAGACGCGGAAGGCTCCGGGCGCGGGGGCCACGAAGGCCAGGAAGCCCGCCACCGCGACGAGGACGCCGTTGAGCCCGCCCGGGCCGTTCTCGATGCGGCCGTACGCAGCGCCCTCGACGGCGGCCCGATCGCCGGTGGCGAGGCCTTCCAGCCGCTCGAGGATCTCGGTCTCGCGGACGCCGAGGGAGGAAAGTCCGTGCGCGGCCAGGGCCGCCTTCCATGCTTCGCGCTTCATGGCCGCGATGGTAGCCGCGTCCGGGCGCGCGAGGCAAGGACAAGGCGTGGTTTCCCTCGATCCTCAGCCTGGATCGCCTTGAGGATGAGCACTGGCCGGCTGTTGAAACAATCCGGCGGAGAAGCCTGCACAGCTTCCCCGCCGGATCGAATCCTGTGTAAATCGTAAGCGGTCCGGGCGTCAGTTATAGGCGCTTCTCAAGACCGGGATGATGGGAAGCTGGGCGATCAAGTAGTTGTTCACGGCGACCAATGCGGTAACATAGGTGTCGTAATCGTAGGCCGCTCGGGCGCCTTTTGCTTCAGCGATGAGGCCGCCCAGGGTCGTCGCGTCGAAACGCGGAACATTGGGAACCGTCTCCAGGAAGATCTGGTTCAGCAAGGGTATCGGATCGTTGGTCGCGCCGTCCGGATCGCTTCCCCAACCCGCCCGGCCGAGCTGGAAGTTGCCGCTGTCGAAATCCTCGAGCGCGGTAGTGGAGGAGAATTCGGTCGTGACTTGCATTCCCGATTGTGCTTCAAGAAGGTCCTTGACCGCCTGGATGAATGCCGCCTTCGGCGCGGTATTGTCCGTCATTATCGTGAGCGCGTAATTCGTCGCTCCCGTGAAGTAAGCCGACGCCGCGCTTGCATCGTAGTCCGCTGTCTCGAGTCCCGCGATGGGATCGCCGAGCCCTGTGGACTGAAGGAAATCCGTCATGGGAACGTAGACTCTGGAAGTATCTGCGGTGGACATGGTCGTCGCGAAGGAAGCTCGATCGATGGCGTCGGAGAGGGCGGTCCGGAACGCCGGATTGGAGAGCGGAGCCTCGGCCAGATTGACTGATGTGTTGGCATATACCCAGAAGCTTGCCTGGGCGGTGAAGCGGAGTTGCGCATCAGCGCTTCCTCCCGCCGTCACGGTGACGGACTTGACGGCGTCGGTTTCCAGCTCCCGGAAAATCACGGAGAGCGTATAGTCTCCCAGAGGCGCGTTTTCGATGAGGAAGCTGCCGTCCGCCGCGGGTATGAGCAGGCTCCGTCCCCGGATCGGCGGATCGATCCGGATGATCGGTTCCGCTCCCGGTGAATAGCTCGGAATGCCGGGAGAAACGGCCGCGACTCTCGTGTCGATGCAATCGCCCGCGATGTCCCCGCCGGGCGCGACATCGATGTTCGCTTCCGTAACGGGGCCAATTGACGAAAGGTAATCGATGAAGGAATCGACATCGGCGCCGAAGTCCTCTACCGCCTTCCCCGCGAACATGGTGTACCCATCCCCGCCGCTGATGATAAAATTTCCAGCGGCGAACGAGTATGTGGCGCTATCGATGACGGGAGCGCCGTTGACCAGGATGTTGGAAACCCTGGAGCCGGCCGCTTGCGAAGCGTCGAGCGTGAAGCTCAGGCCGGCGAAATGGGGGTACCTTCCACTGGCGTCCGGAAGCATCGACACCCCGTTCTCGACGATGGCGTCCAGCTCGGATCCGAGCAGTTCGACGCGCTGGATGGTGGTGCCGAACGGCAGGAGGGTGTACGTGGCCTTCCTGGAAATATCGCCGTTCGGCAGGCTGTTGCGTATGCCTCCGCCGTTCATGAGGGCTATGTCGGCCCCGGTCGAGAAACGCATCCCGTTGGCGATCAGGCGCCCGAGATTCGTTTCCGCGATCCGTACGGTCGGCCTCGTCCCATCGAGGTCGATGGTGGTGGAACCGACCACCGCATCGTCGGGGATGACGGCCACGCGGAGACTCGCAGAGACGCCGGGATCCGAGACGCTTGTCGCTGTGATCATGGTGACGCCGCTCGATAGCGCCGTAACAGTTCCGGAAGCGTCGACGTTCGCGACCGCAGGGACGGAACTCGACCAGGTCACGTCCGTTACCGTCGCGTCGGTCGGTGAAATGGTGGCTGCAATACTGAGCGTCTCGCTGATGACGAGCACGGAGCCGCTCGATGCCAAGCTTATCGTAGCTACCGGTATGCCGGGCTCCTCCGTCGTGCCCACTGGCGGCGCGCAGGCGGTGGCCAGGATGCCTGCCAGTGCCAACAGCATGGTTCGCGCCGCGTTGGCCAGCCGGTTCGTTCCCTCGCAAATCGATTTGGTGATCGGCATTCAGACTCTCCCATGGTTGAGATTTCGATCTCGATGATGATCGGATGCCGGAATTGTCAGGCGTCTGCATCGCCATGTCAAATTCCATTCACATGCGCCGGAGGAAATTCGCGGGCGGGGCCTCAGCGCAGGTAGCGTTCCTCGGGGAAGTCCGGCAGCTCGAACTCGCCCGCGGCGATTCGCGCGAGTACGGCTTCCAGCTCCGCGACGAGAGCCTCCCCTTCCGGCGGGTTGCCTTCGCTCAAGAGGAAGGCGCCTTCGACCGCGCCGACGGCCAGGGTGCGCCCGCCCTCGAAGTGTTCGGCGACCAGGGCCTCGAGGGCTTCGCGCGCAAGCGCGCCCTCGTCGAACAGCACCGAGAAGAGGGCCGCCTCGGCCGCCGGACCGTCGGTCGCGGCTTCCCGCAACTCGGTCCACAATCCGATCACTGAGCGCCGATCGCCCGAGGCGGCGCGGGCGGCTGCCGCGGCGAGCGCGCCTTCGCCCATTTCCCAGGAAACGCAGGCGATGATTCCCGCGCCGCGGGCGAAAAGGTATTCGGCGACGATGGCGTTCTGCGTCGCGTCGCCCGAGCCTGTCGGGTGATAGGCGGCCAGCACGGCGATGCCCGGCTCGGCGGCTCGGGCTCCTGCGGTGAATCCAGCCTCGAGCGCGACCTCCGTCGCGTCCTCGGAGCCGCCGAGGTAGCCGACCGCGCCGAAGCCCCGGGCCCGGGCGGCGCGCGCGGCGGCCCAGCCCGCGACAAAGCCCGCCTCCTCGTAGCGCCAATCCGTGCCGATCGTGTTGGCCGCTCGGCCCGAGCCGAGGACGAGCGCGAAACGCGAGTCCGGCAGCCGCGGGGCGGCCCGCTCGATGGAATCCTGCAGGATCCACGAGAGCGCGAGGAAACGGTCGCGCCCTTCGGCGCTCCATTCGTCGAGCCGCGCGGACAGGGCGGCGGCATCGTAGGGATCGATACCCGCTTCCGCCAGGTCGATGCGGAATCCGCCCTCGGAGGCGATGCGGGCCCCCTCGTCCCGGACGCCGGGGAGCAGCGCGTCGCCGTACCATTCCTTGCCCCACAGCGCGCCGACGAGCGCGGGCTTCTTCGTGTAGACGATGTCGGCCTCGGTCAGGCGCTCGGCGCCGCCGCTCGTGGTGCC